>NZ_JBVYHZ010000003.1:0-225000 GCF_056033885.1 Bacillus sp. FAU18 | reverse complement strand
TGTTACGACTTCACCCCAATCATCTGTCCCACCTTCGGCGGCTGGCTCCTAAAAGGTTACCTCACCGACTTCGGGTGTTACAAACTCTCGTGGTGTGACGGGCGGTGTGTACAAGGCCCGGGAACGTATTCACCGCGGCATGCTGATCCGCGATTACTAGCGATTCCAGCTTCACGCAGTCGAGTTGCAGACTGCGATCCGAACTGAGAACAGATTTATGGGATTGGCTTAACCTCGCGGTTTCGCTGCCCTTTGTTCTGTCCATTGTAGCACGTGTGTAGCCCAGGTCATAAGGGGCATGATGATTTGACGTCATCCCCACCTTCCTCCGGTTTGTCACCGGCAGTCACCTTAGAGTGCCCAACTGAATGCTGGCAACTAAGATCAAGGGTTGCGCTCGTTGCGGGACTTAACCCAACATCTCACGACACGAGCTGACGACAACCATGCACCACCTGTCACTCTGCCCCCGAAGGGGACGTCCTATCTCTAGGATTGTCAGAGGATGTCAAGACCTGGTAAGGTTCTTCGCGTTGCTTCGAATTAAACCACATGCTCCACCGCTTGTGCGGGCCCCCGTCAATTCCTTTGAGTTTCAGTCTTGCGACCGTACTCCCCAGGCGGAGTGCTTAATGCGTTAGCTGCAGCACTAAGGGGCGGAAACCCCCTAACACTTAGCACTCATCGTTTACGGCGTGGACTACCAGGGTATCTAATCCTGTTCGCTCCCCACGCTTTCGCTCCTCAGCGTCAGTTACAGACCAGAGAGTCGCCTTCGCCACTGGTGTTCCTCCACATCTCTACGCATTTCACCGCTACACGTGGAATTCCACTCTCCTCTTCTGCACTCAAGTTCCCCAGTTTCCAATGACCCTCCCCGGTTGAGCCGGGGGCTTTCACATCAGACTTAAGAAACCGCCTGCGAGCCCTTTACGCCCAATAATTCCGGACAACGCTTGCCACCTACGTATTACCGCGGCTGCTGGCACGTAGTTAGCCGTGGCTTTCTGGTTAGGTACCGTCAAGGTACCGCCCTATTCGAACGGTACTTGTTCTTCCCTAACAACAGAGCTTTACGATCCGAAAACCTTCATCACTCACGCGGCGTTGCTCCGTCAGACTTTCGTCCATTGCGGAAGATTCCCTACTGCTGCCTCCCGTAGGAGTCTGGGCCGTGTCTCAGTCCCAGTGTGGCCGATCACCCTCTCAGGTCGGCTACGCATCGTTGCCTTGGTGAGCCGTTACCTCACCAACTAGCTAATGCGCCGCGGGTCCATCTGTAAGTGGTAGCCGAAGCCACCTTTTATGTTTGAACCATGCGGTTCAAACAACCATCCGGTATTAGCCCCGGTTTCCCGGAGTTATCCCAGTCTTACAGGCAGGTTACCCACGTGTTACTCACCCGTCCGCCGCTAACATCAGGGAGCAAGCTCCCATCTGTTCGCTCGACTTGCATGTATTAGGCACGCCGCCAGCGTTCGTCCTGAGCCAGGATCAAACTCTCCGATAAATGGATCACAGGTTAAGTTCACCGCATCCTGCGGCGACACCTGTGTGACCTGCGTCGTGCAGGCCCTAGTTTGACTGACTACGCACATCGCTGTGCGATTTTTTTAAAAAACTGAATTAACAGGTACGTTTTGTCTTGTTTAGTTTTCAAAGATCATTTTCACTTCTTGTTGAAGCGACTTTATTAATATAACATTTTGATTTTCTTTTGTCAAATGTTTTTTTGATTTATTTTCCCGCCGCTGTGAGCTTGTTTTCTCAGAAGCGCATCAGCGACGTTTAATAATATAACATGGTCAAGAATCAGAGTCAACACCTTTTTTAAAAGAATATCCTCGGTGATAGACAGCCTGTCCTTTAGTTTCTATCTGGCAGACGTTGATAAGTCCCTTTTCTGTCAAGTAATCAAGCATAACGCCAAGATCTTGGGTAAAGTGCTTTAGGTCATGATGTTGAAGAAGCTCACCGAATTGCCAAATGTCTTTTTCTTTCATTACTTCGAAAAGATGCGCCGAACCGATCTCGGCTTTGGAATGGATGAGAAAATCATTTGCTAAGAATAATAATTCAAGTCTTTTTTCCAGGCTCTCGTGACTTTCAATCAGCTCGGAATATAACTTGTACACTTGCGGCTCCATCTGGCGCACTTGGCTCCACACAGTGGTTTCGGGATGGAATCCTCTGTCGATTACTTCAATACGTGCTAAATGATGCAGCGCATGAACAACGGCGTTGTAGGCATCTAAAAATTGATTGGCTTCAAAAAAAGCTTTCCCTTCAACATACCTTCTGATTAATTTGCCGTATTCGAGTCCGATCTTCAGTTTACGTTCGGCAAACGGAAATGTATTCAGCCTGTCAATCAGTTCAACTACGTATTCATTACGGTCAAACAAAACTCTGCCATTTACAATCCAATCTATGATTCTTCTATTTGTTCCGAGCAAAATCCATTCTTGAATCTGAGAATCTGTTACCACATGCAAAGAAGCTGTTTGATGATCAAATTCATAATGCTTTATAAAAACTGGCTCATCAGCATCCTTTACAATCACCAGCAAAGCTGCATCAAAGTTATCTGTTAAGGAAGATGTTTTGTTTCTTCTCTCAATCATAATGACAGCCAATGTGTTGGGATGACTTGCTCTTTCTTGGTAAATTGGACGGAGAAGATTTTCCATCACTATTCCTCCAATACAATTGTTCAAATTTTTTTATTCTCTATTTGATTCAATTCTATGGTTAAAACGAAATTCCTTTTTTCTAAACACATTGAACTATTATAAACAATTTCACAGTAACTCTCCATATATAAATTCCAGTTCAACCGAAAACATGAAGAAAATCCCATCGGGTTTGTGCTATAGTTAAATCAGAGGGGGATGGACATGGCGAAATACTCCAGCAAAATTAATAAAATCAGAACATTTGCGTTAAGTTTGGTTTTCGTTGGGTTTATCATTATGTACATCGGGATCTTTTTTAAAGAGTCAGTTTTGCTATCTAGTTTGTTTATGATACTTGGACTTTTATCCATTGGTCTCAGCACGGTTGTTTACTTTTGGATCGGAATGCTTTCGACCAAAGCGGTTCGCGTCATTTGTCCGGGCTGTGAAAAAGAGACAAAGGTTTTAGGAAGAGTCGATATGTGCATGCATTGCCGAGAGCCGCTGACTTTAGATAAGGGATTAGAAGGAAAAGAATTTGATGAGTCTTATAATAAAAAGAAAATGTCGAAATAAAATAAGCTGACCGTTTCGTGCGGTCAGCTTATTTTTAATGATTTTCTTTTTTCGAACACTCTTGGCAGACGCCGTAAATTTCTAAACGGTGGTGGCTTACCTTGAAGCCCGTGACGTGGGCAGCGAGCTGTTCCACTTCATCAAGGCCCGGGTAGTGGAAGTCCACAATTTTACCGCAGTTTTCGCAAATCGCGTGATAGTGATCGGATGTCACAAAATCGAATCTGCTGGAAGCATCACCGTATGTGAGCTCTTTTACCAAACCTGATTCCCGGAACACACGCAAATTGTTATATACTGTCGCTACGCTCATGTTAGGAAATTTCCCTTCCAGAGCTTTATATATATCGTCCGCTGTTGGATGAGCCATAGAGTTAACGAGATATTCCAGAATCGCATGACGTTGAGGAGTAATGCGAACTCCGGTTTCCTTCAACGTTTCTAAGGCTTCTTTTAGTTCATGTGCAGCCATCCGTCATGCACCTCTCTTCTAAAAAAAATTCTTACATTGTAATGTTTATAATTAGTGTAACTCTTCCTACGATAATTTGTCAATTGATATCAGGGTAAAAGTAAGCATAGGCTCATAGAGATTTACTTTTCCGACATATCTTTGAGGGTTTGAAGCGCTTCGGCTACATGGTCCTTTACTTTTACCTTTCTCCATTCTTTAATGACCCAGCCTTCTTTATCAATTAAAAAAGTGGAACGCTCGATTCCCATATACTCTTTTCCGAAGTTTTTCTTCAGCTTCCACACATCAAACGCTTCTGCCAGCTTATGCTCGTCATCAACAAGAAGCAGAAATGGAAGGTTATGCTTCTCTTTAAATTTTCCGTGTTTTTCCTGGCTGTCCGGGCTGACGCCGATAATGACGGCATCCAGTTCGGCGAAGCTTTCGTGACTGTCCCGAAAATCGCATGCTTCAGTTGTACATCCCGGTGTCATGTCTTTTGGATAAAAATAAAGCACGATGTACTTTCCTTTATAATCCGATAATTTTACTGTTTCCCCATGATCGCCTTTTAACTCAAGATCAGGCGCTTTTTGTCCGATTTCTATAGTCATTACGTTACCTCCGGATGTTTTTTTATTAAGCGTATCCAATTCTTGTCCAGATTACAACCATCTCAGCTGAATCTGAAGCCCGAAGCCATTGTTCTTGTTCGGAAGCATGCTACAATAGAAAGGACGCATGGAGATATAGGAGGTTTTTATTCTTGCATACAAAATCAATTGAACTTCACAATGAGGCATTACAGCACATTGTCGGCGGTGTAAACAGCCCGTCTAGATCATATAAAGCAGTCGGCGGCGGTTCTCCTGTTGCAATGGAGAAAGCAAGCGGCGCTTATTTTTGGGATGTGGACGGCAACAAATACATCGATTATTTAGCGGCGTACGGTCCGATTATTACAGGACATGCCCACCCGCATATTACAGAAGCGATTAAAAAAGCGGCAGAGAACGGTGTATTGTATGGAACACCAACGAAACATGAGGTTACATTTGCAAAGATGCTCAAAGAAGCCATTCCCGCTATGGACAAAGTAAGATTCGTCAATTCGGGAACAGAAGCCGTTATGACGACCATCCGCGTGGCTCGCGCATATACAGGCCGGACAAAAATCATTAAATTTGCGGGCTGCTATCACGGGCATTCGGACCTTGTGCTTGTCGCCGCAGGCTCCGGCCCGTCTACTCTCGGCACACCAGACTCAGCCGGTGTACCGAAAAGCATTGCAAACGAAGTGATCACAGTTCCATTTAATGATATCGATAGCTATAAAGCGGCTCTTGATAAATGGGGCAGTGAAATCGCGGCGGTTCTCGTTGAACCGATTGTCGGCAACTTCGGTATCGTCGAGCCGAAAAAGGGCTTCTTAGAAAAAGTAAATGAATTGACACACAATGCAGGCGCTCTCGTTATTTACGATGAAGTCATTACGGCTTTCCGCTTTATGTATGGCGGCGCGCAGGATCTCTTACAGGTGAAACCGGATTTAACAGCACTCGGAAAAATTATCGGCGGCGGACTTCCAATTGGCGCCTATGGCGGCAAACAAGAAATCATGGAGCAGGTAGCTCCGCTAGGGCCTGCTTATCAGGCAGGAACAATGGCAGGGAACCCCGCTTCCATCCTATCAGGCATCGCTTGTCTGGAAGTGCTCAAAGAGGAAGGCGTGTATGAAAAGCTTGATCACCTTGGCGCTATGCTGGAGGAAGGCATATTACAGCATGCAGAAACACACGGCATCACGATTACTGTCAACCGGTTAAAAGGCGCACTCACGGTTTATTTCTCTGATGAGAAAGTCGAAAATTACGAGCAGGCTGAACGTAGTGACGGAGAAACGTTCGCGACGTTTTTCAAACTGATGCTGGAACGCGGAATTAATTTAGCACCTTCTAAATATGAAGCCTGGTTTATTACAACAGCACATACAGAGCAGGATATTAAAGACACGCTTGCAGCGGTCGAGGATGCTTTTAAACACCTTAAAAACTAGAATCAGACAACTTGGACAGGAGCATTGAGCTCCTGTTTTTTTATGGATTCAAACAGTGTGTAAGATTTTGGTCTTTTTCTAGAAAAATAGCTTGAATATTTGTGTTGATCCCTGTATATTACTTAATTGTTTAGCAAATAAACTTACCGGGAATTTTAAGGATTAGCCATTTGCTATGTTACACAATTTACTATAGAAAGGAATGCACGCACAAACCAATGAAACTTGGTGCCCGCATTTTCAAAACCGGGATTGCGATTACACTTGCCCTTTATTTGGCTTCGTGGATCGGGCTTCCCGCGCCGATTTTCGCTGGGATTGCAGCGATATTTGCGATCCAGCCGTCGATTTACCGCTCTTTTCTCATTATTATTGACCAGGTTCAGGCAAATATCATCGGAGCTGTGATTGCCACAGTGTTCGGCCTTATTTTCGGACCCAGCCCGATTATGATCGGGTTAACAGCAGTTATTGTCATTACAATCATGCTGAAACTTAAAATTGAACATACAATTTCGATTGCTCTTGTAACAGTTATTGCGATTTTAGAATCCGCCGGTGACGACTTTTTAATGTTCGCGCTGATCAGAACAAGCACTGTGATCTTAGGGGTGCTTTCTTCCTTTATCGTCAACCTTGTGTTTTTGCCTCCTAAGTACGAAACAAAGCTGATTCATAATACCGTCGAAAACACCGAAGAAATTATGAAGTGGATAAGGCTGTCCATGCGGCAGTCAACAGAGCATTCGATTTTGAAAGAGGATATTGAAAAACTGAAAGAAAAAATGATCAAGCTTGATCAGACATATCTGCTATATAAAGAAGAGAGAAGCTACTTTAAGAAAACGACTTATGTAAAATCAAGAAAGCTTGTCTTGTTCAGACAGGCCATTATTACTGCAAATCGGGCGCTTGATACATTGAAGAAACTGCATCGTTTGGAAAACGAGATCTATCATATGCCGGAAGAGTTTCAGGAAACACTGACTGAAGAGCTTGATTACCTGCTTTACTGGCATGAACTGATTTTGATGAGGTTTGTCGGCAAAATCAAGCCGCATGATGACGCAGATGAAGAAGGCATTCGATATAAGCAGCTTTTAACAAAGTCATTTTTAAAAAATCAGCAGAATACGGATGAGGAGCTTATTGATTACAACATGCTTAATATTATGGCAAGTGCCGTAGAATATCGCGAGCAGCTTGAACATTTGGAAACACTTATCACAAGTTTTCAAACGTATCATCCGAAAGACTGCGAAATAGAAACAGAAGAGTAACCCGGTTAAACAGCCGGGTTTTTTTATATACAAAAAAATCTTATATCCTTCGTTAAAAGGATATAAGATTGATGTTTTAGTTCAAATTTTGAATGGTAAATAAGTGCTTGTACTGGCTCTCATAGTCCATGAGTTCATCATGGGTTCCGATTTCAATGATTGTGCCGTTTTCCATGACAACAATCTTATCCGCATGGGTGATTGTCGATAAACGGTGGGCGACAACAAAAGTTGTTCTATCCTTCGCCAGTTTGTCCATCGCTTCTTGAATGTAATGCTCACTTTCCAAATCCAGAGCTGATGTAGCTTCATCTAAAATGAGGAGCGGCGGATTTTTCAGGAATACCCGCGCAATTGAGATCCGCTGCTTTTGTCCGCCTGAAAGCTTAACGCCTCGTTCTCCCACCCGGGTCTCATATCCTTCTGGAAAACTCATGATAAATTCATGGGCATTTGCAGCTTTGGCGGCTTCGATTATCTCTTCAAGTGTGGCATCAGGCTTGCCGATCGCGATATTTTCCCGAATCGTTTCACTAAATAAAAAGGTATCCTGAAGCACCATACCAACCTGGTTGCGAAGGCTTCTTGCTTCATAATCGCGAATATCCGTCCCATCAATCAGCAGTCTGCCGCTTGTTACATCATAAAATCTTGGGATCAGGCTGACGAGCGTTGATTTTCCTCCTCCGCTCATGCCGACGAGAGCTACAGTTTCTCCTCTATTTACTTTTAAGGATACATCATGAAGAATATTTTCTTTGTCCTTCTCATATTGAAACGAAACGTTTTGAAACTCCACTCCTCCGCGAATCTGATCGGCCTTTATCGCATTTGGTTTGTCAGTGAGTTCATAGGGCTCGTCAATAAATTCAAACACCCTGTCCATTGATGCGATTGACTGTGTCAAAGTTGTAGAGGAATTGATCAGCCTTCTAACAGGGTTGTACATTCTGTCAATATATCCGACAAACGCGACCATTGTTCCGACTGTCAGCGGTCCATTAATGACAAAATACCCGGCGCACGCTATGACGATGAGCGGCGCCAAATCTGTAATGGTATTAACGACCGCAAAGGTTTTGGCGTTCCAATTCGTGTGGCGGATGGCTTTATCTAAGAAATGGCTGTTTTTCTCATTAAATTGAGCCTGTTCATGATCTTCTATCGCAAAGCTTCTGATGACAGGCATGCCTTGAATGCGTTCGTGCAAATGCCCCTGCACTTGAGCAAGAGCCTGTGAGCGCTCCCTTGTCAGCTTTCGTAAACGGCCGTAAAAATACTTCACTGAGATTCCGTATAATGGGAATAATACGATAGAGATCAGCGTTAATTTAACGTCCAGTGTGAGCATGATAGAGATTACAATCAAAATCGTCAGCATATCGAGCCATATATTCATCAGCCCTGTGATGACGAAATCCTTTGTTTGTTCTACATCATTAATCACTCGGGAAATGACTTCCCCTGTTCTTGTATTCGCGTAAAAACGAAGGCTCAGTTTTTGTATATGGTCAAACAGCTTAGCTCTTATATCATAAAGCACCTTGCTGGCAGTCCACTGGGCAAAATATTGCCGATAATATTCAACAGGCGGGCGCAAAATTAAAAATAAGGCGAACATGATCGCCATAATCGTGAACAATGACGTGGTTTTGTCACTGGCCGTGCCGCCTCCTTGAATAATGTCGTCAACTACGTACTTCAGAAGCAATGGGAGAGCAAGCGGAATGGAAAATTTTACGATCCCGATTAACACTGTAACGAAAATTTGCTTCTTATAAGGTTTGACGAATTGCATGTAGCGTTTCATAACCCCCACGTTGATTCCCCCTCTCTCTTTATCATGATGTGTGTGAGCCCATGTGAAAAACCTGTTGTACCCCGCAACAGGTTTTTACGTAACCATTATTTTGTATAGCGCAAATACCGTTCATACCACATATCGACAAACTCGGGCGCAAACGGTCCCTGACGCTGGTGAATCCAATGGAGCAGCGTATTTAAGTAGTCTCTTAAAATACTGTCGATTTCTTTTGGATAATTCATGGCTTTCCGATGATCATCATATTCGTCTTCATCGAGAATATTGTAGGTCATGTCAGGAAAAACCTTAACATCTAAGTCATAATCAATATATTTAATTGCTTCGCCATCATAGGCAAACGGAGAACTGATGTTGCAATAATAATGAACCCCGTCTTCCCTCAGCATCCCGATGACATTAAACCATTGTCTTGCGTGAAAATAACAGATTGCGGGCTCTCTGGTTATCCATGTCCGGCCGTCTGATTCGGTTACCATCGTCCGGTCATTGGCTCCGATGACACACATTTCTGTACTTTTTAAGATTGTTGTCTCATTCCAAATTCTATGAATCAGCCCGTTGTGCTTATAGCTGTGAATTTGAATGGTTTCTCCTTCCTTGGGATAGCCCATATTTCTCCCCTACTTTCTATAAAGCCCTACAGTTAGTATGTCCAAATTTGCTTACCGACAACGTCTTTTACCTATTATAACGTTACAAATTGAAAAATGAAAATAAAAGAGCCATTCCGGCCGGGGAATGGCACATTCCTGCACTACACAAAGGAAGACGGCTTTTCTGAGCTGCGATATGAACGAATGACCTGCTCTGTCTGCTTTTGAAACATATCCTGTATATCGGCAAGGTGTTTCCGTTTTACCGCAATTTCAGCCTGTATCCCACACAGCCTTGCATCCCTTTCCAAATGCCGGAGTTCCGCCTCAATTTGTTTGCAGCGGTCGAGCTCTGATTGGAGATCGAGAAGCTTATCCATCGTTTTCATCTGTTCACTTACCAGCTTTTCAAATTCCGTCATCGGTTCCTCCTTCAGCCTGATGAAAGTATAAACATTTCCTCCTTTAATCATTTCGATCTCCATAAAGCAAACCCTTTGACTCATTCTGTAGACCTTCCACAAGTTTTGTCGTTTTTCAAACAGAAAAAAGCACTTCCACCCGAAGATGAAGTGCTTTTTTCTGTTTCAGTGATTAGCTGTTTTGTTGTTTGTTTTGTTCAGCAGATTGGTTTTGCTGTCTTACCTGCTGTACGTCAGTTTCACTAGCGAATTCAGTGCCGAATTGACCTTGTTGTCCAGCTGATTGCTGGTTTTGTTTTCTGACTTGCTGAGCGTTTGTTTCGCTAGCAAATTCAGTGCCAAATTGACCTTGACCAGCAGCTGATTGTTGGTTTTGTTTTCTAACTTGTTGAGCGTTTGTTTTGCTGAAGTTATTTGAGTTAGCCATTGTTATCACCTCCACGGTCATTAGAATGTGCAGGTGATCGTATAGCTATTCCTCTTTTTTAAAAATTTTTAAACCAGCAGTGAGCGTCCGCCGTCAACGATAATTGTCTGTCCGCGGATCATGTCAGCCTTGGAAGACACTAGAAACTCAACAGTATCAACCATGTCTTTAATTTCGACCATGCGTCCCGCCGGCGTGTTTTGGCGCGCATCCTCAAGCAGATCTTCTCTATTCGGGAAGTGTTTCAGCGCATCTGTGTCGATCGCTCCGCCTGAAACAGCATTGACGATAATTTGTTTTGGTGAAAGCTCAACCGCAAGATAACGGGTTAAAGCCTCTAACGCTGCTTTTGATACACCGACCGTGGTGTAGTTTTCAAGATAGCGGATAGAGCCTAATGAACTGATGCTGACAATATGCCCGCCTCCGTTCTTCTCCATTAGCTTTGCAGCTTCCTGAGCGCAGAAAAGCAATGCTTTCGCATTAATGTTCATCGTCCAGTCCCAGTGTGTTTCTTCTAATTCCATGACAGGTCTTAGTACTCCTGAAGCGGCATTATTGACAAAAACATCAAGTCTGCCGAACGTTTCATCAATTTGCTGAAACATTTCTTTGATTTTTGCAGGCTGTCCTACGTTTGCTTTTACGACAAGCACTTTAACGCCAAGTTTTTCGATTTCTTCCGCTGTTTCTAATGCTGCTTTTTTGCTGCGTGCATAGTTAATGACGATGTTATAGCCGTTCTCAGCAAGTCTGATCGCGGCCGCTTTTCCGACACCGCGGCTGCTTCCTGTTACGAGTGCACATTTATTTTGTTCCATTTTTCCTCATCTCCTTGTAGCGTATAGTTCTTTTATTTCCACAAACAATAATGGCAAGAACTTTAAAGGGGGTCTTCTGTTATGTATGTCGGACGTGATATGAGCGAATTGAACATGGTTTCCAAAAAAGATTGGAAGAACAGTGAACTCGCTTATTTTCATCATGCCTTTCAGCAAATTATGCCTTATTTGAACGAAGAAGGCCAATCAAAATACCGGGAATTAACGCAAGAAATTGAAGCGCGCGGCGGAATGAAGCGCAATGAAGCGGACTACAGCCACGGCACGCGCGTCTCTTACGATTAAGAATGGTTTACGGAGCAGCCGAGATAGCGGCTGCTTCTACTGCCATCTTCCAGATTTTTTGATGTGACACCGGGAACGCAAATTGTTCGAGCTCTTCTTTCGTTACTATTTTCAGCTCGCTGGTATCCGACACTTGTTTTACTTTACCGAAAAACACTGAAATATTCCATACCAGGTGGGTGAAAACATGCTCGACTACACCTTGCAGATCACTGATATCAGCTTGTATTCCATATTCGTTTTCTAAGAAAGCAATGAGCTGTTCACGCTCAGTTTTGATCCCTTTTTGTGTTTCAAGATTAGGGAATTCCCACAGGTTGGCGAGCAAACCTTTAGACGGCCGTTTGTGGATATACACTTGTCCGTCTTCATCAGTCAGTACGATCGCAGCCATGGTTTTGATCCCGGGCTTTTTCTTTTTGCTTTTTACCGGAAGCTCCCGTTCAGTGCCTTCTTCAAATGCTGAGCAATGCTGCTGAACCGGGCATAGCAGGCATGAGGGTGATTTTGGCGTACAGATCAAGGCTCCAAGCTCCATCAAGCCCTGATTAAATTCAGATGGTTTTTCTTTGGAAATAAAAGCTCGTATGGCGTCTTCAAAGATCGTTCTTGTTTTTGGTTTGGCAATATCATCCCAAATAGAAAGAATTCTGGACATGACACGCATCACATTTCCGTCAACCGCGGGAATGGGTTTATTGTAGGCAATGCTGAGCACCGCTCCCTTTGTATAAGGGCCGACGCCTTTTAACCCGCCAAAATCTTTCTCGTCTGGAGGGACAATGCCGCCGTATTCCTGTTTCACTTCTTTTACCGCGCTTTGCAGATTTCTGACTCGCGAATAATAGCCGAGCCCTTCCCATGCTTTCAGCACCTTTTCTTCATCAGCATCAGCGAGCGCTTCCACTGTCGGGAATTGTTCCACAAACCGGAGAAAGTAAGGAATCACTGTCTCTACTCTCGTTTGCTGTAGCATCACTTCAGATACCCACACCTTATAAGGATCTTGGTCCTCTCTCCACGGCAAAACGCGCTGCTCTCGTTCAAACCATGAGATTAAATCATCGCGAAATTGCTGTATGTCTTTTTGTTTTAATTTGTCTTCAAGTACGTTCATATGTGTTTCTCCCCAGTCTTTCGCGCCCCGCTTTTCTTTAGACTGTTTTTTGTTGTACACTAAGGGCACAGTACGATAATATGTTACATTAAATAGTAATAAAGAAAAAGCGGAAACATATGAGAACGATTGAATCAGTTTAAAAATTGGGTATATGAAAATGGGGAATTTCTTACAAAGTGAATGTGCAGGATCATCCTGCAAGGAGGTCACCTATGGATACGGGCACACATGTCGTTATGGGCATCGCACTGGGCGGTATTGCGACGCTTGATCCTGTTGTCGGATCAGATCCGGCAATGGCTCACGCTGTTATGATCGCAACGCTTGCGGGCTCTCAGGCTCCGGATATTGATACTGTGTTAAAGCTTAAAAACAATGCTGTTTATATAAGGAATCACAGAGGATTTACCCATTCAATTCCCGCCGTTTTGTTTTGGTCTGTCATCATCCCGGCGATTCTGTATTTATTTTATCCTCAGGCCGATTTTCTGCACCTGTGGCTGTGGACACTGCTGGCAGTCGTTCTGCATGTCTTTGTTGATATATTCAACGCCTATGGAACACAAGCCATTCGTCCGTTTTCGAAAAAATGGGTTGCGCTCGGGCTGATTAATACGTTTGATCCGTTTATTTTTATCAGCCATCTGGCAGCTATTGCGATTTGGTATGCAGGCGGGAGTCCCGGCATCACGTTTCTCAGCTTATATATCATATTGGCAGGCTACTACTTGGTGCGCCTGATCATGCAGCTGAGAATTAAACGGAAGCTTCATGAGATGATTCATGATGAGATCGAAAGCATTATTATTTCTCCAACGATGAAATTCAGGCAATGGCGAATCGCAGTGACGACAGCACATGCTTTCTATGTAGGAAGAAGCATGGAAGGACATGTCGTGATTCTGGATACATTTAATCGGGTGCCTGTTCCTGAAACCGATGTAATGCATGCGGCAAAGCAGGATGATAACATCGCGGCGTTTCTGTCCTTTTCTCCGGTTTACCGGTGGGAAGTGGATACGTTTAAAGATCATTATGAGGTGAGATTTATCGACCTGCGCTATCGGAGCAAAGGCCATTATCCGTTTGTCGCAATTGTTCACATCGGCCATGATCTCACGATTCGTTCGTCCTATACGGGATGGATATTCAGCGAAGAAAAACTTCAGAAAAAATTAAAGCTCGGCTCTATATAGAGCCGGGCTTTTTACGTCTTATATAGAAAACAGCAAGCAGCAGACTGACAAGAGATATGAGCGCCGATATTTTGAAGTATGGCGGATAGTAAGTCAGCTCAATGTGATTGTCTCCCTTTTGCGCCTTGAAGCCTATAAAAGCATAATCCGCTTTTTCGATCTTCTGTGTTTTTCCGTTGATCTTCAGCTCCCAGCCTTTTTCATATGGGATCGGAAGCATGATGTACTGGTCTTTTGACAGATGATATGCAAAGGTCAGTCGATTTTTGTTCCAATTCAGTTTGTCTGCTGTCTCTGTTTTATTTTGCATTACAGCGTTTTTCAGCGTTTGGTAATTTTCTTCATAGAGCGCTATGTTTCTCAGCTCATAGGTTCCTTTCGGAAGATGGATTGAGATATGTCCTGATTTAGGCACTCTTACCGTTATATTATTTACTCCGGTTTTATATATCGATTTGTTCGATTTCCTTGTTGTGACATAATCATTTACCTTTAACGTAAATCCTTTGTCTTTTGCTTTGCTTTTCAAATAAAAGCTGACATAGTAGTCTCCCGGAGCGGATGATGGCTGTTTCGGGGTGATGATCAGCTCTCCTCCGTTTTCTCCAGTTACGGTTAGCAGCCCGTTTTGATACTGGGCTTGTTTTGCGGTAATGTCCGACTTGGTGATCAAATTGGACGGTTTTGGTGTCTGCTCCGTTTTTCCTGATGGATCTTTTAATATGATTCCTTTCAGCATCGCCTGTTCTTTCGCAAGAGCGGGCAATCGGTCCAGCTCACTTTCGCTGTATATGGCATCGGCTGTTTTGACGAATGGAAGCATGTACTGATTCTCATAAACTGCATAATGCTCTGTTTCTAAATGCTTTTTGAAGCCGTACGGGACGCTGGCTTCGTTTGTTTTTTCGGTCATATAATATTTGCCGTAAAGCAGGCTGTATAAATTCGCCCTGTCTCCCAATGACGCGTAACGGCTAACGCTTTCCCTGCCCATATCGATACTTAAATCATTCCAATAGAAGGCCAGCAGATCTTTGTTTAAAATGCTGGAATACGCGCTGAAGCCATTAAACCCGTAAATGATTGGCGTATTATTGCGGACCCCGTTCATCCAGTCGATTCTCATGAGCGGATCATCGTCTTCCTTCTGTAAACGTCTAATGAGCTCAGATGATTCCCGCCCTCTGTATTCCTCACTTGTAAGATATTCTTTTGTCACACTGTCCAAATCGCCGCCTTCTGAGAGTGCGTATTTTTGATAGGAGTTGGCGACAAACAGTGAAGAAAGAATGATTATACCGTACACAGCCATTTTTGCCCGTTTTTTCGCAAAAGCTGCAGCAAACAAGGCTGCGATTGTCATGAGTAAGAGCAATAGAATACTTTCATTCGCAGGCTTCCATATATCGAGCTTATACCTTTGAATATGATACAAGTAAAGAAGCAGGACGACAGCTGCGGCCGGGAGCAGTTCTTTCCGTTTCAAATCAGACAGCTGTGACAAACCAGCCGCAGCTGCTCCCGCAATGGTAAAGGCCAGAACATATTCAAACCGGTTTTGCGGGGCGGAAAAGCCGTTAAAGACGCTTGCCGCATACGGACTGAAATGAAAAAGAATAAACAGCAGGCTCAATCCGGCAAAGAGACGAAACACACGGTTTTTGTAAAAAGAAATAATAAACAAAAACAGCAGAAAAGCGGCCGGCACAATGATGATCCGGCTCGAAAATAAGATATTATCATCGAAATTGAGCCACTCTATTTTCTGGCTGTATGGAGGGCGCAGGTTGTTTAAATAACCGTATACCACCGGCACAAACGCCGCCGCACTGATGCCAAAAGAAATGAAGCCTGAAACCAGAAATAATCTGATTTGAATCCATCTTTTCTCTTCATGTGGTTCCAAACGGATCAGCCATCTGAACAGCACATAGATTCCGATGAATATAAGGTTTATGTATGCAAAGTAAAAATTATTGATTAACGTCAGCGAACACGCAACGATAAACCACGCCGGGCGCCGCTCTCTAATAATTTTTTCTGCGCCAAGCACAAGCAGCGGAAGCCAAACCATTGTATCGGTAAAAAATTCCCAATATGCTTCGTGACGGAAATAAATAATTGAGACGCCGTATAACACAGCTCCCGTGAACGATGCCGCCCTGTGCTTGAGAAGATAATGAAAAACAGAAGCGGACGTAAAGATGATCAAACTCAATTTGAAAATACTGATAAAAACAGCTGACTCAGCCCAAAAAAGCGTATCCGCTTCTCCGATCAGCTGGACGGCTTGAAGCAGCCAAACAGCGGCGGACGCAGCAAGAAAAAGAAAAGACGCGGAAAAATAATAGCCGAGCTGACTGAATGTGCCGCCGCCAAGTCCGAATGAATAATTGTAGAAAAGATTCCCGTTTGTATATTGGTCAAATAATAATTTTTTAAATACGATCATTTGCGCAAGCCCGTCACCCGGACCTGTCATATACCTGCCTTCCGCCCATTCTTTCACAAAAAAAGCGTGTGCCAGAACGGACACCAGCAAACTGGCAGCATAGATCATGATATGTTTTCTTTTCATATGAATTCTCCAGTCTTGCTTTTAAGATAATAGACACGCAAAAAAGCACTGCCAATGGCGTTTGGTATTTTCAGTGCATTTTTGTCAGACGCCGCATGCTTTTTAATTCGTTCGTTTCAGGCAGGTCTTTGTTCGGGATATTCGCTTCTTTGATCAAATAATGCGGGCGTTTTTTTGTTTCATAATAGATTCGGCCGATATATTCGCCTATAATTCCGAGGCTTAACAGCTGTACTCCGCCAAGAAATAACACTGCTGAGATAATGGTAAAATACCCAGGCACAGAAATACCGTTAGTCAGAATTTTAACGAATGTGGCAATGATATAAATGATGGAAAGCAGCAAGATGAAAATGCCTGTATAAAAACATAATCTCAGCGGCTTATGATTAAATGAAACGACGCCGTCCATTCCGTAGTTAAACAGACTGCTGAACGACCATTTGGAGGTGCCGTTTTTTCGTTCGACATTTTCATAAAATACAATTTTCTGATCAAAGCCAATCCAGCAAAAAAGCCCTTTTGAAAAGCGGTTTCCTTCGCTCAGCTTCAAAAGTGCATTCACAGCTTGGCGGCTTAACAATCTGAAGTCACCGACACCGTCACGCAAATCGACTTCCACCGCTTTATTAATGAACTTGTAATACATAGATGATAAGAGTGAGCGGACAAAGCTGTCCCCTTTTCTGTTCCTTTGGGCAATGACTTGGTCATACCCTTCTTCGTAGCCTTTGATAAATTCCTTCAGCAAATATGTCGGATGCTGTAGATCGGCATCCATGACAATAACCGCCTCGCCCTGAACATGCTCAAAGCCCGCCAAAATTGCGGCTTCTTTTCCAAAGTTTCGAGAAAAAGATATATATTTTACCCGGCTGCACGTCGCTGCCAAGTCTTTGATCTGCTGAAGCGTGTCATCAACACTTCCGTCGTTTATGAAGAATATTTCATAGTCATAATGAATGTTTTTAAATTCCTTTTTTAAAGATTCATGAATGAGTTTGACATTATACCCTTCATTGTAAGACGGGATAATAATCGAGATTAATCCTTGCTTCATTAAGGCACCTTCTTTTTATTATTCTTTTTAAGTATTGCCTTAGGGGAGTTTTACACAAATCTTCAGTAAGGCTATTCCTTTTTTTAAAGTCGTTTAAACCTGTTTTTTGTTACAATTTTATGGTGACATTCATGATTTTTAATGTTATTTTGTCATGTTTAAAACAGACTATGAAAAAAACGCACAGAAAAAGTCTGCCATTATGACAGACGGATGGAGAGAAATTTTGGCTTATTGGTTCTTAAGATATTCCAAAATCAGCTGATTGACGATGGCTGGCTTTTCGTGGTTAATCCAATGGGAAGCTTCATCAACAAAGATGAGATGTCCATTCGGGCAATGCCTTTCCGTCTCTTTCGCAAGCTTTCTGCTCAAAAAGCGGTCTTCCATTCCCCAGATCATTCGGTAAGGTACTGTTTCGTAAGAGGGTTTCTCTGCCAAGCTTCCTTTTCTGATGGCTCTGTACCAGTTCAGCATAGCTGTCAGCGCGCCCGGCTGTTTCCACGCTTCTTTGTACCTGCTGACATCCTCGGATGTAAAAAGCGCGGGACGGTCGGATAATCCAATCGCTTTATCTAATGTTTCATAATCATTTTCCCTTAGTGATGCCTCCGGTATATCGGGGAGCTGGAAGTATGCGATATACGAGCTTTTCAGCCATTGCGGCGGATAAAGCGGCGTTACGGTTTTCATGACGTGCGGGTGCGGAATATTGATCGCGATCAGTTTTTCAAGATATTCCGGGCGTGTGGAAGCCAAATGCCATGCAACAGCCCCTCCCCAGTCATGCCCGATGACAATTGCTTTTTCATCAGTGAATTGCGTAATAAGCCCGATGATATCATCACTTAATGTATCAATCCGATACGAATCAATTCCTTCCGGTTTGTCACTGAGATTGTAGCCCCGCTGATCAGGAGCAATGACCCGGTAACCCGCATCAACAAGCGGTTTGATTTGATTTTTCCAGCCGTACCAAAACTCAGGAAATCCATGGAGCAGGACAATTAACGGGCCGTTTTCCGGTCCTGCGGCTGCAACGTGGAGCGTGATTCCGTTCGTATTGACAAACTGGCATTTAACTCCGTCCACTTCTATCTCCTCCTTGACTGTGCGTCATGATTTTCAGCCTTTTCTCCGTCAGCATAAATGTTATGACACAGGCGGCAATCAGCAGGATAAGCTGAAGAATAAACAAGTTTGATCCCAGCAGCAAACCCATTCCCGCAATCACCAAGCCTGACAGGATCATTAATGATGCACTGTAACGGTTCGCTTCATTCCATAATCTTTGATCTGACATTGAGCGTCTCGTTCTGTATCCGTACACACTGTTGATCGATTTGGGAGGAAACAGTTTGATCAGTATGCCCGCAATGATCATAAGCCCTCCGCCGACTAAACCCGTCATATCATCATCTCCTTTCTCATTGTTACGTGCAGAAAGAAGAAATGTTTCATGCATAGGCAAAAAGACAAGCCTCGGCCTGCCTTTTTATCGCATTTGTAAATCCTTTGTGTGAATATAGCCTTTAACTCCGCCATAATCCACGAACGCCCAAGTGAAGTCAAATCCGCCGTTTTCACTGAATCCCCACCCAAGTATTGTCACCTCTGTTCCAGATGAGAGCTGTTTAGCTTTTCCATTTTCGGGCGTCGGTGCATAGAAGGCTGTCTGATTCATTGTTTTCGCTTGGCTTGCGGTTTTCATTAAAAAGTGGGTTGAAATATACGCTTTTTTTCCTTTGAAATGAATTTGAGCCCAATCGGCATTTACAAATCCATAGACTTTTACTTTTTGTTCTGATGATACAGTGCCGAGAATGTCACCTTTATGATTTGGCTCAGTCCGGACATTCAGCTTTCCTGTTTTTATGATGTAAGAATCGGATGATGGCATGCTGACAGATATGTCGTGAAGGGGCGCAGCTTTTGCTGCGGGAGCGGAATGAAGTGCTGTCAAACCCAGTCCTGCGGCAGCTGTTAAAGCGAGCATTACTTGTTTCTTTTTCATATAAAGCTCCTCCTCGCATTTTGACAAGATATTAGTGGTATTCCCTGATTGACAGGCTGGTGAAACATGTTTTGTTTATGATTTCTTCCTTTTAAGGTAATTTTAAGAAAATGAAAAAACCTGCCGGTCGTTAACGGCAGGTTTTTAGTGCAAAAGGCCTCTGCTTTGATTTAAGTAATCATTCACGTCGTTACGGGAGCTTTGAAAAAGGTGGAGCTGGCCGCCATAGTTTTCAATCCATTGTGTGACGATTTTTTCAGTCATTTTTTCACCTTGATAGGCGTGTCCGGCTTTTGCATAGGTTGCTTCGAAATCGCTCCATAACAATTCCACCCACGTTTTTGCCTGTATATAGCTGATCATCTCGTTCTTTTCCAGAAGCAGATTAGTCAGTTTCTCAATGTACATATTCATGTGTGCAGTCTCCTTTCTTCAGGAAAAAAATAACGCTTTATTACGTGGTGTTCTCCATATACTAACCTTACGTCTTCATCTTGAAAGACGCAACTTTTTGATCTCGAACCTAGGGGGATATGACATGGTCCGAAATAAAGAAAAAGGATTTCCTTACGAAAACGAAAACAAATTTCAGGGTGAACCGAGAGCAAAGGACGACTATGCTTCAAAGCGTGCTGACGGATCTATCAATCAGCATCCTCAAGAAAGAATGAGAGCCTCAGGCAAACGGTAAAGAAGAACAGCTGCATACACTGCAGCTGTTTTTACCCTTTATTGACTTGATATTCGTAGACGCTTTTCTTTTCTGATAAGTGTGCGAAGGTAGAAAGCACAAGTCCGCATGCAGTCATAAGCGCACCTCCTGCAAACAGCCAGGAATAAGAGCCTGTTCCGTTTAAAATCATTCCCCCGATCCATGCACCAAGGGCATTGGCAAGGTTAAATGCTGATACGCTGACAGCTGCGGCAATGGTTGTGCCGCCCTCAGATGAGGAAATGACCTTTGTTTGCAGAAGAGGCGGCGTGCCGAATGCGCATGCCCCGAATAGGAACGTTGCCACAATGGCTGCAGCCGGGTAAATGGTGATGTAAGGAAATACAGCCAGAACACCGATTAAACCGATCATTACGCCGATCATCGTCCGAGTCAGCAAAGGCAGCGGTACTTTTCCCGCAAAGAAATTCCCGGCAACGCCTCCCAATCCATACGCAAAGAGAGCACCTGTAATGCCAACCGTGCTGAATCCGGCTGAATGCCTCAAAATGGGTTCGATAAAGGTGTAGGCGATAAAGACACCGGAATAGCCTAAAATGGTAATCGCGAAGGAAAACAGCACTTGTTTGTGTTTAAAAACCCCCCACTCATTCATAAGCATTGGGATCACCTTTGGTTTTCTGTTCGGCACTGCAGCCATAAGGCCTAAAAATCCGATGACACCAAGTGCCGTAATGATGGAAAACACCGCTCTCCAATTCAGGACATCTCCAAGATAAGAGCCGAATGGAACACCAAGCATTAGAGCCACTGTCAGTCCGCCGTTCATTGAAGCAGCAGCTGCAGCACGCTTTTCCGGCGGAACCATTTCACTTGCGAATACCATGGCAATCGCGAAGAAAGCGCCGTGTATGGATGCAGATAAAATTCTTGAAATGGCCAATACCGTAAAATTCGGCGCCAGTGCGCTCATCAGGTTTGAAAGGATAAATATCGCCATCAGCCCAAGAAGCACAGGCTTTCTCGGAAGCTTGACGGAAATGATGGTGACGAGCGGTCCTGTCAAACAAACGCTTGCCGCATAAGCCGTGACAAGAAGCCCTGCTGATGAAACTTGTATTTGAAAGTCATTGGCAATCGACGTCAAAATACCCATCACCGCGTATTCTGTATAGCCGATTGAAAATGTACAAATCATAAGAACAAATATAATAAATTTTACAGATGGGTTTTTGATACTCAACGTCATCGCCTCCTTTGATTTTAAAAAACAACGAGTTTCATCTTAAAAGATTTTTCAAGTGAATTCAATGATTTTTTCTTTAAGAAGTCATGTAAATGTGCTGCAAACAAAAAGAGGCTGATCATCAGCCTCCTGTTACGCTTTATTCTTTTTCTTTCAATACTGAGATTGGCAGCGCTTCCTCTTGCTGAGGGGAAGAGGTCCTGTATCCCCATGCGAAAACGCCATTTAAATAACTGATAGTAAACTGGTCCTCAGTGTCCTCTATACGATATGTTTCTCCCGGTGAGTAATCTTCCGGGTTCAGCAAATATGCTTTTGCCATCGTAATTTTCCGTTCGAGCACTGCCAGTTCGTTTATGATTCCATGCTGTTCGGCTTTTCTTGCTTTTTCAGAAAGTAATGCGATTTCGGTATTGAGTTCGTGCGGTGTCATTTGACTGTATCGTTTCTCCATTTTTTCAGCTACTCCTCTTCCTGCAGAAATTGCTCGATTAAATCGAGTGAGAATCCTTTGCGGAATAAAAATTGTTTGACCTTCATGGCGCTTTCATATGAGCCGTCGTAGCGGTATTTTCTAAACGCTTTTTCCGCGTGAAGGCGCAGCGCTTCTTTCTCTGTGTCTTCATCATTTTCATATTCAATCTGATCCATCGCCGCGCTGATAACATCAAATGAGAAGCCCTTGCGCTGAAGCTGCAGCTGGGCGCGCTGTTTGAGTTCTTTCGTCGAAAGCTTTTTATCTTTTTTGAGAAGCTTTTCAACATGCTTGACCGCTTCCCTCGTCTGATCTTCAAAGGAAAAGGAACTTAGCGCCTCCTTAATTGTATCGTCATCAATTCCCTTCGCCCTTAGCTCTCTGAACAAAACATCAGGGCCTTTTCCGTTTGTTTTTTTGTGAGTGCTGACATAGGCTGCGGCAAATTCCTGGTCGTTTAAGTACTTGTAATCGTTAAGCCTATGGATGACTTCCGCAATGACGGGGGGCGAGGTTTCTTTTTTCTTTAAGTGCTCCTCGACCTCTTTCGTCGACCGCATTCGATAGGATAAAAAGTCAAGCGCACGGTTGAAGCCTTTCTTCACTTCATCGCCGTATTGAATCTCAATGATGTCAAGATCATCGAGTTCTTTTCCCTTCTTGAGCTCAAATTTCACGAGCACATCCGCGTCCACGCTGAAGGCGTATTTATCATCCAGAAAAATATTGAAGCGTTCCGTATTCTTTTTTTGCGTTGATATTTTTGTAATAAACGGCATCTTAATCTCCCTTCTCTGGCCTGAAACGCGTTTTCTTTTATTACAATGAGGTAAAGTATATTTATTAGAACGATGAGGAGAGATGTTCATGAATATCGCAATGACGGGCGGAACCGGTTTTCTCGGCCAGCATCTGACAGGCGTTCTTATCCGCCAGGGACACCATGTTTATATTTTATCAAGAAACGCAAGGGAAACTGAACAAAAAAATATGACATATGTCCAATGGCTGACGGAAGGAGCCGCCCCGGAGCAGGAACTTCCTCATATTGATGTCTGGATAAACCTTGCGGGAAAATCGATTTTTGGCCGCTGGACAGAAAAAACGAAGCAGCACATTCTCTCCAGCCGTATCAATGCGACGCGTGAAGTGCAGCGGCTTATTCAGAAACAGAAGGAGAAGCCGAAGACATTGATCCAAGCCAGTGCCGTGGGTATTTACGGCACAAGCCTAGAGAAAACTTTCACAGAGGATTCTGCAACGTCAGATGAGGATTTTCTCAGCCATACTGCACACCTGTGGGAAAAGGAAGGACAGCATATTGAAGCGATGGGCATCAGGACGGTTTATGCAAGATTTGGCGTGATGCTTGGAGAAAAAGGCGCTCTACCGCTTATGGTTCTCCCCTATAAGTTTCTGGCCGGCGGAACGATCGGAACGGGAAGGCAGTGGCTGTCATGGATTCATGTCGAGGATGCGGCCCAGATGATCCGATATGCGGTGGAAAACGCCGGCATCTCAGGCCCAATGAATGTCACCGCGCCCAATCCTGTGGACATGAAGCAATTCGGAAAAGCGATTGCACGGGTGAAGCACCGCCCGCACTGGCTCCCCGTCCCGGAATTCTTTTTATCAAAAGCATTGGGTGAAATGAGTCTTTTGATTGTGAAAGGACAGCGCGCTCTTCCTAAAAAAGCGATAACCTCTGGATTTCGTTTTACATATTCGGATCTTGAATTTGCACTCTCACAGCTGATAGCGGACCGAAAGACTGTATAAAAACAGCAGGAAGCGTCAAACTTAAGAATAACATGGTTGAAGGAGGTCCTTTTTATGGAAAAAAAGAGGGAGAAGCATCAGCAAGGCGCCAACCTGAAAAAAATGCAGGAAGTTCTTTATTCAGGCGAATTTAAAAAAGCGGAAAAAGCTGCTAAGCGGAAGTAGGAATACATAGCCCCTTAAAACCAAATACTATATTTGTTTGATATCACTTTTTAGGGGGAATTTGATATGGGCAGAAATCATATCCACAAAAACCGTGATAAAAACAAACAAAAGCTTCCACAAGTTCCCGATGCATTAAAAAGGGAAACTGACGGCGTTTACGAAGAATATTCAACCGAGCTTGCTGATGCAGATGACCGCGAAGCGCAAGAGCGTGCGAAAGCAGCCGACAACAGAGCGAAAAAGAAATCTCGTTAATGAAAAACCCCTTGTCTCCGTTTGAGACAAGGGGCTTTTTACATTTCAGTGAACCGGTCGCGGATCGGTGTGCGTTTTTTCACTTCCGGCGCCTCGTCAGGATAACCTGTTTGTATGATGGCGGCGAAACGCTCATTATCCTGCAAACCAAAGGCCTGATGGACTTCTTTGTCATAAAGGATTTTTCCGCTTTTCCAAACCATGCCGATTCCTTTTTCCCAAGCAAGAAGCTGAAGATTTTGAATCAACGAGCTTGTTGCCGCAAAATCGTCGTCCCGCGCTCTTTCGTTTTCATCTTCCTGAAACACGACGAGGAGAAATCCCGGAACGCGCCCAAGTGTGTTTTTGAAATTTTGAAGCTTTTCCTCTGTCATATCCGGCTTGGATTTCTTAGAGAACGCTGCAAATGTATTGATGAGGTTCGCTTTACCTGTCTCACTGGAAACGTAAATAAATCTCCATGGCTCTGTCACTCTGTGATTTGGCGCATATTTTGCCGTTTCAAGCATGTCAAGAATGACTGCTGAAGGTACTGGCTCTTGTTTAAACTTTCGAATCGATCTTCTGCTGCGTATGATGTCCCGCAGTACTGAATGCTGATGTATTTGTTCGGTTTGAGGCATACCGTCTCACCTTCCTATGCAATTGAAAATGATTATCATTTCATAATGATAACGGAAAGTGCATCTTTTTGTAAACCATCATCCGTATTAGATTTTAAGAATACGGGTTTCTGAGTAAACGGCTGTTCCTGTCATGTTCACTTTCACATGGCCGCCGGCTTCGTTCATTTTGATCTCCACTTTTCCGTCTTTTCCAATTTCCTGCCCTTGTTCAATGATAAATTTATACTGCTTGGCATTGCCATATTGTTTCATATAAGCCCCCATCACGCCGGATGCTGTGCCAGTCACGGGGTCTTCAATCGTTCCCGAATACGGGGATGAAAAGTGGCGTCCGTGCAGGTCGCTGTCGGGATGGACGGTTTCAAAGGTAAACGGATGGACTGAAGCTTTTGGCAGATCAACTAACACTTCCGGAAATTGTTTGTTATCTGGCACCATTTTTTTGGAAGCCTCCAATGATTTAAGCGGAACGATGGCTGTCCATATGCCAGTGCTGCCAAACACAATCGGAAGGTCTTCATGAAAATCCTCTTCGGTGATACCCAGTGCGTCCGCAAGTTTTTTCCGATCGCCTGTAAATGGTTTGAATTGCGGAGAGGCCTGTTCAAGCGTGATATGAATACGGCCATCTTTTTCAGAAATCTTCACAGGCAGGATACCCGCTTTCGTTTGGATGCTGTACGTTTTACCGCTCTCCAGCATTCCTTTCTCACATAATGCGTAAAGAGAAGCAACTGTCGCATGACCGCACAAATTCATTTCGTGTCCAGGTGTAAAGTAACGGAGTTCAAGATCGGCCGACTCGCTTTTTCGGATAAAGGAAGTTTCTGAATACCCGGCACGCTCAGCTATGATCTGCATCTCGTCTTCCGTATAATCGTCTCCCTGCAAAACGACGCCTGCAGGGTTTCCTTTGCCGGGACTGCTTGTAAATGCTTCATATTTTAATACCTCTGCTTCTTTCATTCATCTGCCGCCCTTTCTTTATCAATGTCTCTGTCAGTATAGCAAAAATAATTACGAATCTTCAGTCATTATCAAAAAAACCCATTTTCTTTTTTAAGAAAATGGGTGTAACGATCAAGAATTTCTTGTTTTATAGAGCAAATAAATAAAATAAGGTGCGCCGATAGCCGCTGTAAAGACGCCGGCCGGCACTTCCACCGGGGCAAATAAGGTTCTGCCGACGATATCAGCTGTTAAAACGAGCAGAGCTCCAATAAGTGCCGACGCTGGGAGCAGGGCGCCATAAGATGAGCCGACAAGCCGTCTTGCAATATGGGGCGCCATCAGCCCGACAAAACCGATTGTGCCGGCAACTGAAACTGCACAACCAGTAAGAGCCGTACTCAAAAGGAGCAAGAAAAAACGATTTCGCTGCACAGCGCTTCCTGCACCCGCCGCAATATCTTCACCCAGCACCTGTATATTCATATTTTTTAGCGCGACAAAACAAATGAATAAGAGAATGACAGATAAGATAATAGCTATTTTTACATGCTGCCAGTTTGACCCATAAACTGACCCAGTGATATATACATTGGCTTGTGATGCCCGGTAAATCGGACCTTTGATCATCAGCAGGGTAGTCATCGCCTGCGCCGACATTGAAAATCCGATTCCGATAAGCACCAGCCGAAATGTGGAGGCGCCATTTTTGTATGCCAGTAAATAGACGATGAGCCCGACAGCCGATGCGCCGATAAATGCTGCTGCTGGAAGCCATGACAGACTGATCGTAAGTGAACTGCTGCGGTCTGAGAAGAACATCATTAAAAGCACGACCGCTACTGCCGCTCCTCCTGTTATTCCGATAATATCCGGAGATGCGAGAGGGTTTCTGACGAGCCCCTGCAATATCGCGCCTGCCGCTGCCAAGCAGACACCGGCGCATAAAGCCGTCAAAATTCTTGGCATGCGGAACGACATGATCATCAGTTCATCCAGCTTGGAACCTGCACCAAAGAATGTTTTTGCTACATCCCAGGGAGGAATAAACCTTTGTCCGAGACCAGCGCTTATGATGAGTACAGCAGCTGTTAACCCCAGTAAAACCAAAAAGACGATCCATGCTTTCTTTTCAGCCGCAGTAACGCCAAAACGAAGTTTCATAGCTTCGCCCCCCTTCTTGCTATGTACACAAACACAGGCATTCCGATGATGGCGGTCATGACCCCGACAGGAACTTCCTGAGGCATAATGATATATCGCGCACCGATATCCGCGCAAACAAGCAAAATGGCACCCAAAACAGCGGAAAATGGCAGAACCCAGCGATAATCATTACCAACGACAAAGCGGGCAAAATGCGGAATAATGATGCCGATAAAAGAAATCGGCCCGGCAATGGCGACAGCGGACCCTGCAAGCATGACAACACAAAGCGCCATCACAAATTTTAACAGGCCTGTTTTTTGGCCGAGTCCTTTTGCCACATCTTCTCCCATAACGAGGAGATTAATTTTTTGGCCGAGAAAGAAGCAGATTACCAGCGCTGCCGCTGCATATGGAAACATCGTCATCAACAGATCCAGACTCCGGCCCTGCACAGAGCCAGTCAGCCAAAAAAGCACCTGGGCAAGCTCGAGTTCGTTGACAGACAGCAAGCCCTGTGTCAGAGAAGAAAACATGGCTGCCATGGCAGCTCCCGCCAGCGTCAGTTTGATTGGCGTCAGCCCTTCCCTCCCAAGCGAGCCTGCTGCATAGACGATCGCGGCGGTAAATGCTGCCCCCAGAAACGAGCTCCATACTAATGCCTGAGGTGACTGAATATGCAGAAAAAACGATCCGGCAACAATAAAAAAACCTGCACCGGCGTTAATCCCGAAAATCCCCGGTGACGCAAGCGGATTTTTTGTGAGCGCCTGCATGAGAGCGCCTGCGGCTGCAAGCGAGGCGCCGACGACTGTCGCAACCAAAGCGCGCGGAAGCCTGACATCCTTGATGATGACATGCTCATTTGTTCCGTTGAAGGAAGTAAACGCCTGATAGACCTGTCTCCATGACGTACCTGTATAGCCATACACGACGCTTGCGCAGACAGCCGCCAGTAAAATGAAAATCAGACATACTAACACAATCCATTTTGAAGATGCCTTTTTGCAGATCATGATCTAATTCTCCTAGTTATTCACTATGTAATGTTTGTTTTTGAGAATAATCCTCAATTAGGGATTGACACTCTTAACACTGCTTATTATGATCTAAATGATAATGAATTTCAATATTGGGAGGAAAAAGATGAAAAAGCATATCAGCATGCTATTCGTATTTTTAATGGCCGTTATGGTACTTTCTGCCTGTAATAGTTCAGAAAGTTCAAGCAACAGCGAGGGGTCAAGCAGCAAAACAAGAACGGTCAAACATGCAATGGGGACATCAGACAACATCCCCGCCAATCCAAAACGGATTGTTGTTTTAACTAATGAAGGAACAGAGGCGCTCTTAGCGCTTGGCATTAAGCCGGTCGGAGCCGTAAAGTCATGGAAGGGCGACCCGTGGTATGACTATCTGAAAGATGACATGAAAGGTGTTAAAAACGTCGGTCTTGAAACGGAACCGAATGTGGAAGCCATCGCAGAATTAAAGCCTGATTTGATTATTGGAAACAAAGTGCGCCAGGAAAAAATTTATGATCAGTTAAATGCGATTGCGCCGACTGTTTTCGCTGAATCTTTGGCCGGGAACTGGAAGGATAACCTGACTCTATACGCCAACGCGGTGAATAAGGCGGATAAAGGCAAGGAAGTCATTGCCGATTTTGATAAACGCGTTTCTGATTTAAAAAACAAGCTGGGCGACCAGACTAACAAAACAGTTTCAGTCGTACGCTTTTTATCCGGTGAATCAAGAATCTATTATACCGATTCATTCTCAGGGATTATTTTAGACCAGCTTGGCTTCAAACGCCCTGAAAAACAAGTAGAACTGTTCAAGAAACAAAAGGACCAATTTACGTTCTCAACCGACAGTAAAGAATCTATTCCTGATATGGATGCTGATGTGCTGTTTTATTTCACTTATAAAGCCGATAATGCAAAGGAAAATGAAAAATGGGCCAATCAGTGGACAAGCAGTTCACTATGGAAAAACCTAAAGGCCGTGAAATCAGGTAATGCACATGAAGTCGATGACGTCGTGTGGACAACCGCAGGCGGAATTAAAGCCGCAAACTACCTGCTTGATGATATTGAAACCTACTTCTTAAAAACGAAATAAAAAAAAGACTCCGTCTTATTAGACGGAGTCTTTTTTGCTTTTGCCAATCAGACGTGTAACGAGGAACATGGTGACAGAAAGAGATCTGTTTTTCCGATACGCCAAGTATTTCCCTCGCCACTCCGGTTTGTATTTTTCTTTAAAGGCTCTTAGGCCGCTGAAGCTGTACATGTATCTGACATTATTAAAAATGACAGCAGCAAACCTTTCGGACCAGAAGGATGTAAAGGCAGTGCCGACATTGGCCAAGGGTGCCATCCCCATATTAAATGACGTGCAGCCCTCTTCCTTTGCCCATAAAAACATACGGATAAACAATGCGTCCATAATGCCATTTGGAGCGTCGCCGCGATAGCGCATCAGATCAACCGATATCTCTCCTTCCTGGTACATCGGCATGACATTTGCGAATGCAACGATCTCTCCTTCTGCATTTTTCATATAGGCGATCGGCGCTTTCTGTAAATAGGAAGGATCAAAAAATCCGAGCGAGAATCCCTTCTCTTTTTTCGAGCCGAGCCATTCGTCTGAGATTTGCTTCAGCTCCTCCAAAAACGCATCAGAAAATGGGGGATGATCCACATGGAAAGTATACTCCTCCCGCTCAAAGCGGTTATTGATTGCCCGAAGGCCGGCTTTTTTCTTCCCAGTCAAGGTAAATGTATTTAAATCTACATATGCTTCCTCGCCAAGTTTAAAGAAGTTGTAGCCAAAATCGTGATACAGCGCCATGTCCTCTCGTTCAATTTGATAGAACAAAACACTGAATCCCTTCTGATGCGCTTCGTTCAGAAATTCTTCCAGCACGAGCGGGAATGATTCTCTTTGGCCAGACGGATCGCCGAGCACGACCAGCCTTCTGGCGATTTTCCCAAACAGAAGCAGTGCATTCCCATCACTAGAAAAATAAAACCGCTTATCTCCAAGAAAACCAAGATGGCTCAGCGCGTTGCCGCCTTTTTCATTGAGAAACGCAGTAAGACGCTCAGGGTCAGCTTTCTCTCCGATCGGTTTCGTTCTCTTATGATAGACCACTGTAAATATCAAGAAGAACAGCGGCACAATAATGATCGCCATGATGGTTGCATGTGTAATATGCGAGGTGCTGTGGACGAAATATTCGTGACGCAGCACCTTCTTCATCCGGTCCCAAATAAAGCCCGCGATCAGATTGTAGTTAAAGAGCGCCACAGTAAACAGCGCCACAGCGAATATCAATTGTCCCAGTGTATAGGATGCCTGTTCGCGGACAAATTGTTTTTTCAATAGCACAAGCAATACGATAATCATCGGCAGTACGAATATCGCGCTGATGTTAAGCCCTTTTAAAAAGCTGAACACAAAGCCGCCGACAAGCGCTGTAATGGCCATCGTATAGGAACGTTTTGTCCGTTTATAAAGCTCGATCGGCAAAATCAGCAGAATGAGCGCTGAGCTTAAGGACAGACCGTTGAACAGCAAAAGCGCCGGGCGCGGAATGTGCGGTATAACCGTCAGCCTGTCAATCGGCAAGGAAACTGAGGCCAGGACAATCAGACCTGCTACGAACACAATAAGGGAAAGCGAGCCTTGCAAAATTCTCACTAATACCGCACGCTGAACAACAAGCAGAACGTTTGTCGTCTCAATTGCCGGTGCGATGCGCGGGTTCGTTTCGAGCCGCTTCATTGTATTTTCCGTCAGGTCGCCTGCGGCAAAGAACAGTCCTAAGATAAATGGGATAAATGAATAGGCGAGCCTGTACAACACAATAGAAGTAACGATGGCCTCCTGATGATAGCCAAGCTGCTCCATCCCCAGCAAAAATAAAAGGTCAAACGAGCCGAAGCCGCCCGGCACGAGGCTGATCATTCCTCCGATCGCCGCAATGACGAACACCCCGAACACATACCTGATATCTGCATGAATGCCCATAGCGAACAAAGCAAAATAGATGACGGTCCCGGCCATGAGCCATTCAACAACTGAAGCTCCAATATATGCGAAAATCGGATTTTTCACTTTATCCGCATTCTCTTCGTCCCCAGCTTTGCGGTCTTTTATTTTGGACACCGCCAAAGACAGCGGCAATATCAGCGCAAAACCGATAACGACCGCCCATAGCCAAGGCTTTTCATGAATCACTTCATCCACTGGCAGCACTCTCGCAGCGACGAAAATGCTGAAAACAGATAATCCGAGCAGCATAGATGATGTGAGCCAAGCGATTCCTTTCACGAGTGCCTTATGGTCTTTCGTATGCTCCTTATAGAACATCATTCTTAACCCGACTCCGGCTAAACCGCCGAATCCCAGCACATTATTAAATGAGTTGGCGATCCAGGAAACCCTGAATACTTTTCCATTTGTGATCGATAGGCGCAGTGAGTATTTCAGGACGTAATCATACAGCGACATGGCCGCAACAGCCAGCAAGCCAATCAACACAAGCATGAATAAGTCCGTTCGTTCCAGTCCGTTGATGACCATGAGCGTACGTTTGAATGACAGATTTGTCAGTTCTTTTTTCGATTGATAAATAACAAATAGCAAAACAGCAATAGGAAAAACGATTTTTAATATTGATATAGCATTCTTTTTAATCAGCAATGGTCTCTCCAATCATATTCTAGTTCGATCCTCTCCCCCAATAATCTCCAACTCATTATACACTACCGTTATTTTTCGAACAAAGTCCCGCATGCGGTTTCTGCTCACTTTCTTTCAGGAGTGAAAATCGAGTAATATGGTAAGAGGAGTGAATGATGAGGAAGTGATGAAATGGAATATAATTTACACGATACAACAGTATTAAACGAAAACATTCTTTCATCGGAGGAACGGGAAATATGGGTGCTCTATATGAAAGTCTTAACTTCCGCCGGGCTCGGTGATGTGTCCGAGTGGATGAAGCTGGATATGAGCATGCCGCAAATGAAGGTGCTGATGCTATTAAACAACCATGGAACATTAAAAGTGAGCGACATTGCTGAAAAAATGGGGGCTTCCCTGTCCAATACAACTGGGCTGCTTGACCGGCTTGAAAAATCAGGATTTGTCAAACGCTCACATTCTGAAGAGGACCGCCGCTCTGTAGTTGTTCAGTTGACAGAGAATGCGAAAAATATTTTCCGGGGTTTGTATGAAAAAGGCCACCTGAAATTGAAGCGTTCATTAGAGCTGCTGTCCCCTGAAGAAAAACAGGCTGTTTCCGAAGGGCTGTCTATCCTTTCAAGAGCATTAGAGAAAGCAAAAAAAGAATAAATCTGTAAGTCTGTCATCCGCAAACTGCGGGAGCAGGCTTTTTTTATTTGACATTTAGTTCATTCAAAATGAATAATATACTTTGAGTGAACAAAAAGGGGGTTGATAAATATGTCTGAAGCATTAACAGAGCAGAAAAGCCAAAAGTGGGCGATCAGCCTGTTTACGATTGGTGTGTTTATGGCTGCGCTGGATAACGGAATTATTTCAGCTGCTTTAACAACGATAAACGAGTCGTTTGCCGTTTCACCTTCCTGGGGATCATGGGGCATTACCCTTTATACGCTAGGTCTTAGCGTCAGTGTGCCAATCGTCGGAAAGCTTTCCGACCGCTACGGCAGAAAAAAACTCTTTCTCATTGAGGTTTGCCTGTTCGGATTTGGTTCTTTGCTTGTTGCTTTGAGCCAAAGCTTCCCGCTCTTTCTGATATCGCGGCTGATTCAGGCGCTTGGAGGCGGCGGGATTTTCATCATCGGCAGCTCTCACATTCTCGCGACCCTCCCAAAGGAAAAACAGGGGAAGGCCCTTGGGCTGCTTGGCGCAATGAACGGGATGGCCGCTGTGCTCGGGCCAAATATCGGAAGCTTTCTGCTTGATTGGACCGGGTCTTGGCATTGGCTATTTTTGATTAATTTGCCGATTGCCGTGCTATTGGTTGTACTCGGCGCATATTTTATCGCGGAAACAAAAGCACCTGAAGCTAAGCGCCTCGATGCGGCCGGAATCTTCCTTCTATCACTGTCGATTTTAGCCGTGATGTACGGCATGACGAACCTTGATGGGGCAAATCTCTTACACAGCTTGGGGAATCCGGAGGTTTATGGATGTATTATTTTTGGCATACTTTGTTTTGCAGCGCTTATCTCGTATGAAAAGAGAGTTGAAATGCGAGGAGGCGATCCGATTTTGGCGTATTCTCTGCTGCGAAACCATATGTTTCAGCGCACGCTTATCATCGGTTTGTTATCCGGGGGGCTCTTGGCGGCAGTCATTTTTATCCCGTCATATGTCGAACAGTATTTGGGTGTCCCTGCCGCAAAAGCAGGCTATTGGATGACACCGCTTGCGTTGGCTTCCGGAATCGGCGCTTGGCTTGGCGGAGCGCTTACCGACAAAAAAGGTCCTGTAAAAACCGTTATTCTTTCGGGAATCATCTCATGTGCGGGGTTTGCTTTATTTCCGCTCTGGGTGACGGAAAAATGGGAGTTTGTGATCGCAAGTGTGGCAGCTGGGATCGGTTTTGGCTTTCTGTTAGGCGCTCCGCTGAACGTCCTTGTATCAGAAGCGGCAAAAACAAATAAGGGTACAGCTCTTGGCACGCTTTCATTAGTAAGGCAAATTGGACTGACCTTGGCGCCTACTCTTTATGCAGGTTTTATCACAGCCGGGTTTGACCAAATAGGTGATGAGATCAGCAGCCGCTTATCGGACAGCGGATATTCAGAAAAGGCGATGCAGATGATTCCGGAGATCGACAGTTCTGATGTTTCTTCTTTACAAGAACAAATCGAACGCATTCCCGTTCCTGAAGTCAAAACCGCGATAAGCGACGCCATTCATGCGAGTGTCGCCAGCGGCTATGATCATTTATATGCAGCGGCTGCTGTGATCTCACTTCTGGTGATTGCTGCTATCAGTATTCCGGCTTTCCGCCGGCAAAAGCGTTAAGACCACCCCATCCGTCTGGAAAGCTCCGTAATATGAGCGATATGGTGATGTGAGTGCCAGACATACAGGCCGAGCGCGTTCTCCAGGGTAATGATTTCCTTTGTATCAGGGTGATAAAACCCGCGCTTAAATTGCTGATCCGTCAGAGTGCGGAGCAGAGCCGTCCATCTTCCGTGAAGCTCCTGCAAAAGCGCGAGTGAGCCGCTCGGATCTGCCGTTTTCGAGTCTTTTAGCTCCGACCATGCTTTTTCATCATACGGACGGATAGCCGGTGTCTCTTCCGTCAAGCTCAATTTAAAACGAATATAGCTGTTCATATGACTGTCAGCCAGATGATGAATAACTTGCCGAACGGTCCATCCACCGTCCCGGTACGGTGTGTCAAGCTGGCTGTCCGTCATGCCCTCTACAGCTTGCTTCAATTTTGCCGGCACTTCTTCAAGCACTTGAATCCATTTATCTTTTTGCTCCTTCGATACCGATTCCCTCGGCTGGTATTCTCCTATTGGATAGCTTAGATTGGCTGTTGTCATGTATGTTCTCCCTTCTGTTCAATCTTCTCCTTTATTTTACAAGAAAAAGATTGTATATTGTGTCTTTTTCCCATACAATAAAAACGACACAAGTGTCATTTTAATGATCAGGAGGATGAATCATGGAAAAACCGTTGTTTCGCAATCAAAAAGGACTGATGACACTGTTAGCCTCACAAACCATTTCTTCACTTGGAGACTGGCTTCACATTTTGGCCGTGCTAACATTAGCCGCTTTTCAGCTTCATGCTTCACCATTAGATATGTCGCTTTTAATGATGTCGTTTGCTTTGCCTGTCATTGTACTCGGACCTGTATCGGGTCTGCTTGCCGACCGTTTTGACAGAAAAACGATCATGTTTCTGTCTGAAATCGGCCGTGCCCTCACTGTTATCAGCTGCGTTTATGTCAGTGAGCTTTGGCAGCTTTATGTATTGCTATGCCTTCAGAGCTGTTTTTCTTCACTTTTTTCACCTGCTAAAAACGGAAAGCTTAAGGAATTGGCTCCGGAAGCACACATTCAGCAGGCCGTTTCCGTCAGCAGCATCATTGATAACAGCGCAAAAATCTTCGGCCCTGCCCTTGGCGGCATGCTGATCGCTGCTGTCTCTATACATTCTGTTTTCTATATCAACGCCGGCGCCTTTCTTCTTTCCGCTGTCATTTTGTTTTTCCTCCCCAAAGATGCTTTTTTACAAAAAGCAAATACACCTCAAGAAAAAACATCAGCACTTGCTTCTATCAAAGAAGGCCTTCAGTATTTGAAACGGATGCCGCTTCTTTTAACAGGCTTACTCACAGCTTGCGTCGTTCTCTTTGTTTTGCAGATTGGTGATTCCCAGGCTATCATTCTTATCCGTTCTTTTTCAGGCGCTCCGCCTGAGCTTGCAGGCTGGTGCATGGCCGTAAGCGGAGCCGGCATGCTCCTTACGGCGGCAATTGCCGGCAGACGGCGAATCACATCTTATTTTCTTTATTTCTCATCTGGGACCTTTCTGCTTGGACTAGCAACTGGAGGTATGCCATTTCTGAGCGGAATGGGAATAGCCGGCATTGCTCTTTTTATTTTCGCTTTTTTCATCATGGGAGCGGCTTTCGGTCTCGTCCATATTCCATTTCAAATTCTCGTGCAAACAACAGTGCCTGTCGATTACAGCGGCAGGGTGTTTGGCGCCATTCAGAGCGCGACAACCCTCGCCTCCATCCTCGGCATGGCGGGCGGGGGCGTGCTGGCGGAATGGATCGGTGTATCACTTGCTTTTCTTGTCTGTGGCTGCTTGCTGATCATGGTCGGGTTGATTACACTTGTAGGTAAGAAAGTTGCAGAAAGCAGGCGATATCTTGTCACCGAAAGTAACAAAGGAGCACAAGGATAAACGGCAGGCAGAGATTTTAGAGGCTGCCAAAACGGTTTTTAAACGAAAAGGATTCGAATTAACGACAATGAAGGACGTTGTGGAAGAGTCAGGTTTCAGCCGAGGCGGTGTCTATCTTTATTTTTCAAGCACCGAGGAGATGTTTCGGCGAATCATTGAAGCAGGGCTAGATGAAGGGCTCCGAAAGCTTGATGACTCAGCTGAACACCGAAGTGTTTGGGCCGCCATCTCCAGCTATTTGGATGAACTGGCTGAAGGCCTGCGTGATGCAGCGGATACACTGGCGCCGGTGCAGTTTGAATATTTAGTGACGGCTTGGCGCAATGAAGAACGGCGGAAGTATTTGGAAAAGCGGTATGATCTTTTTGTGGCAAGGTTTTCAAAGCTATTGCAAAAAGGAATCGATCAGGGGGAATTTCAGCCTCTGCAGCCTTTGGCGACGATCGCGAAATTTTTCCTCAATATGAATGACGGCATCATCCAGAACGCGCTATATTTCGATGAAGAAAAGGCTGATGTATCTGGACTTGCTGAAGCTGCAAAACTGTATTTAAAAACGGTACTGCAAGTAGATGAGAAATAAAGAAATGCGGCAGGAACCTCTCTCCTGCCGCTTGTTTTCACCCTGCGTGATCACGCACTTCTAATGTGGCTTTCTTCTGTTTTGGCTGATAAATCTTCCCCACAAATAAATAACCGTATTTGAATTTATTCAGTGCCCATGAGGTCAGAATCGGGCCGGCTGTGCACACGGCAAACAACAGGAGAACAGCCGGTACGGCAGGAATCCCGGGCATATTTAAAAGCAAAACGTAGCCTATGATCATAAAATAAGCATGAAGCAGATAAATCGAAAAGGAATAGTTGCTGATAAACATAATGATTTTCGGCACATGCTTCATTTTAGAAAACAAGTGAAAGCACAGGAAAATCATGCTTGTCGAATACAGCATGATATCAGGCCGTTTCGAGCTGATCATGCCGATTTCACCGACATAAGAAACAGTGACAACCAGCGCAGCAGAAGCTAGCGCGGCGCCGTATATCACTAAGCGGTATTGGTTCAGCAAGGCTAAAAAGCGCTTATACTCCTTTCCGCAATAGTAGGCAAGACAAAAGTAGAAAAGCCAGCCTGCGAACGGAACCCAGAAGAACGGAAACCCACCGCCCTCTTCTGAAGCGGGAGCCGGGCTGACTGCTGAAAAATAGCTTAAATAGGCGGCTGTCACCACAAATGAGATGGACAGCACCCATTTCGGCGATGCTTTTTTCAAATACTCATGAAACATCATATGCAGCATGTAAAATTGAAAGATGACGAGAATGAAGTATCCGATAAAGTTTCCTAACAATACGTTCGCCAAATACTTTTGCACGATCGCGAGAAAGGTGATCTCTCCCCCCATCGCACTGGTCATCAGCAGTGCATCGATGGCCGCGATAAATAAAAAAGGAACGAAAATCACTTTTCCCCGCTTCTTTAAAAAACCGTTTGGCACCCCGTCAGGATAAGAACGGGCCAGCAAAAATTCAGAGATGAAAATGAAGGCAGGCGTGCTGAACATCAGGAGTGTGCGGAAAGAATCTACGGTGTGAGAAATATCTGCGAGAGCTTCTGCCTGAAGCATCAGGACCATTGAAATGATATGGAGCAAGACGACACTTAAGCACGAAATGCAGCGGATCATAAAAATTTCTTTAATTTGCATAACAGCGCTCCTTTTATTTAAATTTTTAGAAATCGATGGTTGTACCTTAACACACACGATTCATTTTAAAAAAGAGACTGATGTCTTATCTTTCTCTATGCATGAAAGACTAGCAGCCATTCATATCCATGATTTTTTTAATAGACATTCTCCAGCCATTTGTCCCGAACATTCAGAGTGCGATGTTTAACACGTGAAAACAAAGTCCTATTCATATATTTGATCCCGCAAAAATTGCAAAATGCCTTTCTTGATCATAATCCAATCAGCATCACGTTTCACCCGTTTCATGTACCAGGCGGGCGCATCAGCCGTATAAAACACGTGAGCCGATTTTGCTTTTCATAACCCTTTAGGAAGCAGCCCTCGGTTTCTCGTTCATGTTTGATATCAGACCTCCTGATCTCACCGCCATACCTCAGAGTCCACCAGTGTATATGACTGACTGGCTTTCGAAATTTGGTGAACTTCCCCTTTTAAGCTTTTTCAAATACGATATTCTTCATTTCGATATGAGTGATTACTCACTTTACAACCTTCCCTGTTCGTGGTAATTTATTGATGAGTGATTACTTACTTTAATAAATAAGGAGGCAGATCAATATGGACGTAATAGAAATGCGAGATGTCAGCAAACGATTCAGCAGCAAAACTGTTTTAGAACCGTTTACCTTTTCTGTGAATCAGGGAGAAATCTTTGGATTGCTGGGCCCCTCCGGATCAGGAAAAACAACACTGATTAAAATGATGATCGGGATGCTGAAGCCATCCACCGGCACAGTTGCTGTGTGCGGAACACCGATGCCAAATTTGAACATGTTTCATCGGATCGGTTATATGGGCCAGTCTGACGCGCTTTATGAAGACTTGACCGCAAAGGAAAATCTTTCATTTTTTGCCGGGCTGTTTGGAATGAAAGGAAAACGAAAGCGTGAACGGATGGATCAAGTTCTTCACTTGGTTGACTTGACTGAACATGCCGAGAAGAAAGTAAGTGCTTTTTCCGGAGGGATGAAAAGAAGGCTGTCCCTTGCGATAACACTCGTTCACGAGCCGGACGTTTTTGCTCTTGATGAGCCCACTGTCGGAATTGATCCCGTTTTGCGCCGGTCGATCTGGGGTGAACTCGGCCGTCTGAAAGAAAACGGAGCCGCCATTCTTGTGACGACACATGTTATGGATGAGGCTGAAAAATGCGACCGCCTTGGACTGATCAGGGATGGCCGAATGATTGACAGCGGTTCGCCTAAAGAACTGATGAATAAATACAAAGCAGCATCTATTGAAGATGTCTTTCTTCTTTCTGGAGGGAGTGCAACATGAGAGTGACTGTACTTGCCGTAAAAATCATTCTGCAATTTTACCGGGATAAACGAACGCTGCTTTTGATGCTGCTGGCTCCGCTTTTGGTCTTGACTTTGGTTCACCTCATCCTTGATCATAAGGAGGACTCATTTCATGTCGGAGGGTATCATCTGCCGGACGAAATGACGCAGCAACTGGAGAAAAAAGATATCAAAGTGACAGAATTTTCGAATACCCATGCAAAACAGCATATAGATGATGAACAGCTAGACGCATTTATTTCATTCACAAATCAGCATATGAAAGTGACACTTGATGGCAGCCAGTCTAAGAACAAACAATTGCTTCAGATCATTACAACTGGAGGCAGTCAGCAAAAACAGCCAGCAGAGGTCTCTTATGCCTACGGCAAAGAGGATTTGAGCACGTTTGATTATACCGGTCCGACACTAATCGGCTTATTTATTTTCTTCTTTGTTTTTTTAATCGCAGGGATTTCTTTTTTAAGAGAACGGACGAACGGCACGCTTGACCGGATCCTCTCAACACCTCTGCGCCGCTGGGAAATTGTCGCCGGATACGGATTAGGCTTTGGCTTGTTTACAACCCTCCAATCTGTGTTGATCACTTGGTATGCTGTTCAAATTCTTGGATTGTATCAGGGCGGATCGTTCTGGCTTGTGTTAATCGTAACGGTAATGCTTTCTTTGACGGCTTTAACGCTTGGCACATTTTTATCAGCGTTTGCCAATAACGAGCTTCAGCTGATTCAATTTGTCCCTCTCGTCATTGTGCCGCAGGTGTTTTTCTCAGGTCTTTTTCCGATGGATAGTCTGGCCGGCTGGCTTCAGTCACTGCAGCAGATCATGCCTCTGTACTACGGAGCAGACGCCTTGAAGCTGATTATGATGAAAGGCCAAGGCATGTCAGAGATCGCAAATGATCTTCTTATCTTGGCGGGCTTCACCATTTTATTCGCATTCTTAAACATTCTCATTCTGAAAAAATATCGAAGACTGTAAAAGAGGTGTTTTATGATTGACAAATCATAGTAAAAAAATCGCCATTATCGGAGGGACGGGTAAAGCAGGCCGTTTTATAGCCAGCCAGGCTCTTGCAAAAGGCTATCAAGTCCGTATGCTCGTCAGGCAGCCGGAGCGGCCCCCTCACATTGACGAGAGAATTGATGTCATTCGCGGAGATGCCCAGCACCCGCAAAGCATCCGCACGCTGCTGGAAGGATGCAGCGCCGTCGTCAATACGTTCGGACAGCCTGAAAGAGCCGTCCCGTTATACAGTACAGTGACAGAACTCATCGTTACTGTCATGAAAGAATACAACATAGACAGATATATCGGAGTGACTGGCGCTTCGTTAGATATTGAAGGTGACAGAAAATCATTGGTTTTTAGAATAGGCGCGCTTCTCTTTCGCCTCCTCTATCCGCAAATGATTGCCGATAAAAAGAAAGAGCTTCATATATTATCACGCAGCGGATTGGATTGGACGCTTGTCCGACTTCCTTTTGTAACAGATGCTCAGACTCAGGACGCTGTAAAAGTTGATTTCTTCAATTCGCCGGGAATGAGAATCACCAATTTAGATATTGCAGCATTTTTAGTTCAGCAGATTGAGGGTCATTCCTTTTCACAAAAAACACCCTTTATCTCAAATTAACAGCGGGATTGGTTGTGTTCCCTGTCCGCCTTTTCTATAATAAAGGGAACAGGCTTTCAGAAGGAGTACGAACAATGGATGCGAAATCTCTTGAAGAATTATTGCATATAGAAGGCGAACAAATAAAAATGAGCGAAAAACAGCGGCACATTCTGAGTGCGGCTATTGAAATGTTTGCTGAAAAAGGATTTGCCTCGACATCCACAAGCGAAATAGCCAAAAAAGCCGGCGTTGCTGAAGGGACGATTTTCAGGCATTATAAGACGAAAAAGGATTTGCTGCTGTCAATTGTGATGCCAACGGTGACAAAGGTTGTTGCCCCTGCTTTCGCCAAAAATTTCAGCAAAGAAGTGTTTGAGCAGGATTATCCGTCATATGAGGTCTTCATTCGGGAAATGCTGAACAACCGCTTTGAATTTGTTAAAAAGCACTTCCCCGTTTTGAAGATCTTTATTCAGGAAGCCTTCTACCAGGAAGAATTCAGAAAAGTGTACAAGCAGGTCTTCAATGAACATGTGTACGATAAGTTCAAGCACATTATCGAGCATTTCCAAAGCACCGGCGAACTGCGGGACCTTCCGGCGGATACCATCATCCGCACGACGATCTCTTCTATCATCGGACTTATCATCACCCGGTTTTTGCTGATGGGAGAGGAAATGGATGAAGAGCTTGAAAAAGAGCGGACGATTCAATTTATTTTGTACGGGGTCACACAAAAAAGATGAGCACTGGCTCATCTTTTTTTGAGAATTGCGATATACAATTAGGATAGTATTAGAAGGTATTTACCTCATATAAGAGCCTGCAAAAAATCAACTCAGTTTTCGTTCTATCTTCCTCCTCATTTCAATCGATCAGAAAACAATAAAAACCTGCTGTATTAACTAACAGCAGGTTTCAAATCACCCGTAGATTTTCAAGCATTAGTTTGTATTTAGTCCCCCGCCATTCAATCCTTCTTTGATATAGCCGTTCACTTGGCTATTAGAAAGCAAGCCAATATGGCCGATGCCATAAAGCTGAATATTTCTTGCTCCTTGTAACCGAGACAAGCTATTGATTACAATTTGATCATTGAGACTGTAAATAGATGTATAGAGGATCTTTTGGTTAGGATCTGTACCCGGCAGCGCGGTTGATGACACTAAACCATTAGCCCCTCCAAGCGTTACGACATTTTGAATCTTATTGCCCCCGCCTAAATATTTAATATAGTACAGCGTATTGGCGCCTCCCATACTATGAGCCACAATATCTACTTTTTTTGCCCCCGTCTCTTTTAAAACACGGTCAACATATGAAGCAAGCTGCGGGCCGTTATTTAGGTTGTTTCCTGTTTTATCATAAAAATCAATTGCGTACAGTTTGTTGCTTTGCCAGCCTTGGGAAATTAAGTAGTTTTTAATAGCGAAAAAGTTGTATGATGCACCACTTATTCCATGAACAAGAACGACAGGATTATGTACTGATTCAGCTTTTGCGCCAGACGGCGGAGCGGCTAAAACAGATAGAATCAGCGATAAACAAATAATGAATGCCATAAGTACTTTTTTCACGTTTATTCCCCCTTAAATTGTTGATACCACCAATTTCCTATTATACATAAAAAATCAATATAGTTACTATTTTTTCTGAAAATTAAATTTAAATCTCTTTTATATTGACGGAGATAAATCGGATACCTTCTGACATCCCTTTTATTTTCATTTCCAAAGTGGCCCGGTTGTGTTCCCTTCCTCCCTTTTCTATAATAAGGGGAATAGGCAGTTAGAATCACAGTTGAGCACCGGCTCATCAGTTTTGTGAAACAGCCATAGACATGGAGGATCGCATGAGAGTATTAAAATACGCCATATTAGGGCTTTTGCGAAAAGGCGAATTGAGTGGATACGATATTACGAGTTATTTTAAAGAGGAGCTCGGCCAGTTTTGGAGCGCCAAGCACAGCCAGATTTACCCTGAGCTCAAAAAGCTGACGGATGAAGGATTTATCACGTTTCGGACAACGATTCAGGGCACAAAGCTGGAGAAAAAGATGTACACCCTGACAGACAGCGGAAAGCAGGAGCTGCATGACTGGCTGATCCGCCACCAGCCGATACCCGAGACGGTAAAAGATGAATTTATGCTGAAGGCTTATTTCATTTCTTGTCTATCGCGCCAGGAGGCTTCTGATTTGTTCAAAGACCAGCTGCAAAAACGCCAGGCCAAGCTTTCTGACTTACAGGGAAGCTATGAAAAGCTTATGGCTTCAGCAGAGCCGATGTCATTTTCTTCACCGGACTTCGGCCACTATCTTGTGCTGACGAAAGCGCTGGAGCGGGAGAAAAATTACGTTTCATGGCTGGAATCAATTTTAGCTATGATAGATAAGGATTAACCGGGAGCGGCCTTCAGGCTGCTCCAATACGTAATGCGGGGGGAGAACGATGAATGTGACATTGCACGAATTAACAGGGGAACTGATTCGAGTGGTGCCGATGGACAAAAGCCATATTCAAGGTTTATATGAAGCGGCAAATGATGAAAACATCTGGACCCATTTACCGAAAACGATCACAACACTGCGTGGTACGGAGGCTTTTGTTGAGGAGGCGCTGCAAACGAAAGAAACAGGAACAGAATGTCCATTCGTGATTATTCATCGTAAGACTGGAAAAATGGTCGGCACGACACGTTTTCTGTATATGTCATCCGCTTCAAGGAGCCTTGAGATCGGCTGGACGTGGTTTCACCCTTCAGTGTGGGGCACCTCAGTCAACACTGAATGCAAATATTTGCTGTTACAATATTGCTTTGAACAGCTGAAGACGATTCGGGTGCAATTCAAAACGGATGAGCGGAACATCAGATCACAAAAGGCCATTGAACGGCTGGGGGCAATTAAAGAAGGCATATTGCGAAACCAAATGATCAGAAAAGACGGAACATTCCGCAATTCGGTATTTTATAGCATCATCGACAGTGAGTGGCCATCCGTGAAACAGCATTTGGAACGGAGGCTGCATCTGTCAGAAAAAGAAACAAAATAATTGCAAAAATCATCTGTCCGAGGGACAGATGATTTTTTTTAGGCTCGGAGCGCCTTAAGCCCCGCTGCGAAAGTGATTGCTGCAAAAGCAAGCAAGATGCCGCAGATTCCGAGAATATCTGTGACGCTGGCACCGTTAGCGATAATCTCCGTCAGCCCGCTCATCGCCCACTTTTGCGGAAGAAATTCAGCGATGGATTGCATAAATTTCGGTTCAATGTCGATCGGCCAATACATCCCGCTAACCATACATGTTGCGATGACAAACAAGTTGCCGAACGCAAGCTGCTGTTCTGGCGTTCTGACGTTGGCCGCAATCATCAATCCAATGCCGACAACGGTCAATAGAAAAAGTGACACTAATACAATAACCGCAGCCGGATTCCCCCAGTTGATGCCAAACAGCCAATGGGTTGAAAGAAGCAATATGCCAAATTGAATCCAGCCAATGACAAAGAAGGAAAGCACATACCCAGCACCGATTTCAGCTCGGCTGACAGAGGCTGTAAGCAATCTGGACCAGATGCCGTTTTTTCTTGCTTCTAAAATGGTTCCAGCCGCTCCCATCATGGTCAGCATGACAAACAGGATGGAAAAACCTGCTGCTCTGGAGGCTGTGTCACTTGCTTCCGCACCCTCTTTTTTATCACTGAGCGTCTGTCGTTTTACTGCCGGAACTGTATCTTCATGTTTTTTGGCGAAAACCGTTTTATACGCCGCCTTCCAGTTCTCTCCCGCTGTCTGAGATGCTGTTTTCGCCGCGGTCACCTGAATATTGAGCGTTGCCAATGTGCTTTCTGCATATTGTTTGACCATCGGCGCTTCAGACAGCTCAGGGCCGTGACGGAAAATCAGTTCAGGATTTTTGTCTTTTTCCAGCTGTGTCTGGAACGAGCGGGAAATGACGATGATCCCGGCAATTTTCTTTTGTTTCAGCTTTTCTGCCGCTTTGCTTTCAGGCACGTTTTCGAATGTATACATATCATCGTGTGCCTTCAGCTGCCGAATATAATGCTGTGAGAGAATCGTATCGTCCTGATCAACGATTGCAAGCCGCACCTTATCATCATTGTCGCCGAGCATACTCCCAAATACAAAGGTAAGCAAAAGCGGGGCAGCAAACATGATCAAATAGTTCTGCGGATTCTTAAAAATGAGAGAAAGCTCAATGCCGCAAATGGCTATGATTTTTTTCACCCTAGTGTACCTCCTTATCTTGTATGAAGCCGTCTGATACCAATTACAAGTGAACAAAGGCCAATCGCCGCAAAAAGAAGCACAGGCTTTTGAAGGTCAGCCCAGCCTCCCCCTTCCATTAAAGAAAGAAAGCCGTCAAGCGCCCAGCGATTTGGCACCGCTTTGGATATAGACTGCAAGACGTCCGGAAATTGGTACAGCGGCAGCATGGACCCGCCGAGAACCGCAAGCAATTGAATGCCGAAGCCGCCTATCGCATCTGCAGATTTCATATCGCTGATGCACGACGCAAGCAGCATTGAAATGCCGGATACAGCTGCGGCGTAAGAAAGCCCGAGTACACTCACAAACAGCAAATTGCCGCCCCAGTCCACACCAAAAACATTGATTGTAACGATCAGAAATATGAAAAATTGCATGATGGCAAACAGATACGTCCCAAGCCATTTTCCGAAGAGAATGACGGATTTTTGCGCAGGCGTCATCAGCATTCTGGCAAGCGTCTCCGTATCCTTTTCCTGTAAAAACGATTTCGCCCCGACTGTCATATGAAACAGCATAAACATGCAAAGCATTGCCGCCGAATAGTATTGAAAACTGGTAACGGCCTTGCTGCCGACAGATTTTTCTGCAATAGTCAGCTTGTCACCTGTTTCTTTTTCAAGCGTCTTTGCCAGCTTTTCTGCAAACTGTGCAGGATCAAGTTTTCCTTGTTTTACAGCTTCCGTTTTGCTGATGTAGTCCATTGAGCCTGACGCGGCTTCCTTTACCGCTTTATATTGCTCTATAAAAGAGCTTGCAGCTGTTTCGATGATGGAACTTTTCAATGTTTGATCAGGAGCGGCATAAACAACAGCTGAGGTTTTGCCGGCTTCCCAATAGTTCGGGATGACGATACCGACATCAATTTTCTTTTCATCAAGCAGTTTTTTCATCTTGTCTTCGCTGCCGGCTTTTGTGACCTTTATTGACTTTATTTTTTTAAGCACATCTTTCGTAAACATGTTCGCTGCATCTGACTGGTCTGGTTGAACGTAGCCGACTTTGATGTCATCAATCCCGCTGCCTCCGTCAACAACTGATCCGAGCGCCGCGCCTAAAATACAGGTTAGGATCAGCGGCATTAGGATAAGCATCATAAACCCTTTTCTGTCCGTGATTCTGATTTTGACATCTTTCCATGCGATCCATATGCTTTTTTTCATGGCCGTCCCTCCTAATCCCGCAACGTGCGGCCGGTCAGATTCAGAAACAGGCGCTCTAGATTCGGTTCCTGCACCTGAAGAGACAGCAGGTTTGTATGATGGGCAGCGGCTTCCGCAAGCAAACTGGTGACGACTTTCTCATGATGAGCCGCAGAAATGTCAATTTTGAGCTCTGACTCCTGGACTGTTACATCATTGACATGAGCCAGGGAACGGATCGCCAAAAGAAACGTTTCATCAATCTCGCTGACCGTGAGCTGAATGATGGTATCGCCCCCAAGACGGCTGCACAAATCAGTTTTTGTACCGATTGCAATCATTTCCCCCTGATCAATAATTCCGATCCGATCGCATAAAAACTCAACCTCTTCCATGTAATGACTCGTATAGATTACCGTCATGCCCGTTTCGTTGAGCTGTTTGACCGTTTCTAAAATGTGATTTCTCGATTGAGGGTCAATACCGACAGTCGGTTCATCCATAATCAGCAGCTCGGGCTTATGCATTAAAGCCGCACCGATGTTGATTCTTCGTTTCATCCCCCCGGAGAACGTTTCAATCTTATCTTTAGCCCGCTCAGCCAGACCGACATATTCAAGGACCTCAGCCGATCTTTTTTTGGCCTCACCGTGCGTAAGTCCGTACATTTTCCCCCAAAACATAAGATTTTCATGAGCCGTCAGCGTCGGATATAATGCAATTTCCTGCGGAACAATGCCGATTTTTTGTTTCGCTTTGGCCGTTTCTTTTCCGATGACATAGCCGCCCACCGTGATGTTCCCGCTGTCATGCGGCACAAGGCCGGAAATCATCGAGATGGTTGTGGACTTCCCCGCACCGTTTGGCCCGAGCAGACCGAACGACTCCCCCTTTTGGAGGGAAAAAGAAATGCCTTTCACGATTGTTTTTTTTCCATATGCCTTTTTGATGTTTTCTGCTTGCAGCACGTCGTCTCACTCCTTTTTTTGATTCATTGCCATTGTAGAAGAAAGAAAGGCGTGCGGCATGTAGCGGCAGATAGAACATAGGGCATGAAAAAAAGGCCTGTAAAAGGCCTTTTCAGAGAAGCGTATATGCAAAACGTCATATGTCAAAAGACAGATACACCATATCTGACCGAGTAAATGGCTGCTTGGGTTCTGTCCCTGACAGCCAGCTTGCTGATGATATTTGAAACATGATTTTTGACTGTGCCTTCTGTAATGTAAAGCTTTTCGGCAATTTCTTTGTTATTCAGCCCGTACCCCAGCTCAGCCAGAACTTCGAATTCGCGCTCGGTCAAGTCGAGCAGCTCCTTAGGTTTTTCTATCTCATTTATTCCTTTCAGCTGTTTTTCACGTTTCCATTCGTTCAGCATTTGGGCAGTCAATTCCGGAGGAAGCACCATTCCGCCAGAATGAACAGTCATCACCGCTTTTACAATCGTATCTGCCGACATATCCTTCAATAGGTACCCGCTTGCTCCTTCTTCAAGCGCTTCAGCAATCAGCTCTGAGTCCTTGAAGGTTGTCAGCATCAAAACCTTTACGCCGGGCAGTGAGCTTGTGATTAATTTTGTTCCCTCCACCCCGTTGGAAACCGGCATGCGGATGTCCATTAACACGATATCCGGCTCCAGCTCTTTCGCCTTTTCGAAGGCTTCCTGTCCGTTTCGCGCCGTTGCGATCACATCGAGCTCTTCTCGGAGCTGTAGCAAGGATGCCAGCCCTTCTCTGACGATATCCTGATCGTCGGTAATGATGATCTTAATCATGATAAACTCTCCTTTTGCTGCACGGGTCTGAAGCTCCATTTTTTATTGGCAAGTGAAAATTCTGCATTCACAGTAAATCCTTGATCCCGTTCGCTTTCAAAGCGGATCATACCGCCATGTTCCGCTGCCCGCTTTTTCATATTCAAGAGACCAAATCCAAGTGCTGCCTCGGGATTGCCTTTTCCGTCATCCTTAATGACAAGGCTGATGCTGTCCGTTGTGCAGGCAAGCTGTATCGAACAACCTGCGGCGCCGCCGTGCCGTTTGGCATTGGTCAGTGCTTCCTGCACCGTTCTGATCAGGGTCGGATGGAGAGACAGCGGGATAATTGCAGGATCACCGCTGACCGCAAATTCTGTTGTGACTCCTGCATTTTTGCAAAAGTCCTCTGTCAGCTGTTTCAGCGATTCGATTAGCGAAGGATCGTTTTCAGTTTGCAGAGTGCGTACTGATAAGCGGACATCATCAAGCGCTTCACGGGCAAGTGTTTCACAGACACCTACTGTCTCATCCGCTTTTTGGCTGTCTCTTTTTTGCCATTCACGCAAAAGCTGCAGCTGGACGAGAAGGGCCGTCATTTTATGCCCCACTGTATCATGGATTTCCCTTGCCATTCTGTTCCGCTCGTAAATGGCGGTCAGCTCTTCAACCTGCTTCGCATATAAATGCAGCTCCTGATGTGCGGAAGACAGCGCCAAGTGGGATTCTGTCAGTTCCCGGTACTGCTGTTTTGCCGTTTCCTGCGCATCCGTCAGCTTGCGGATTAATTTGCCCACGACACCGCAGAAGACAACGAATGTCATGCTAGTTAAATGATCAATGACAAATTCATTGCCGAACATCGCATATGTACGGATGAGGACCGTCAAAAATAAAATAGAGGAAAGACATAAGACAGACCATGCTGTTCTTTTAGGAAACCCCCGCAGAAAAAAGGCAACCGCAACCGGACAAAGCATAATAATGAACAAACCTGTGCCGGGAAAGATAAATCCGAACGAAAAGCCGATTGCAATATCAATCAGGCAGAACCAGATGGCATTTGTCTCTTTTGTCAGCAAAACATGATTGGCTGCATACATGGCAGCACCTGCTGCTATAAATACATATCCAAACCAGTTATCCTCTTTCACAATGGACAGATACATTAAACAGCTCACCATCAAGGTGAACATTCTCGTAAAAAAAAGAGCCTTCACGCTCATCACTCCCGTTACCCAATTCCCTTCTTATCATACCTGCCTCAGGGCATTTTTGACAGGAGTTTCTGGAAAATAAAAACCGCATATGAACTTTATGTCATATGCGGCGCATCCCCTCATTTATTTAAATTCAACCCAAACTGACCCTTGGTTTGCCGAGCGCACGCAGTTCTCAATCCAGCGAATGCCCTCAATCCCTGCATCAATGTCAGGATAAACCAAGTTATTCAAGATTTCTTCCTCTTCACGGTTTTTGGCGTCTATCGCAATGGCAAATTTAAGATAAATATTGGCCCATGCTTCAGACAGCCCTTCGCTGTGTAAGGCGCCTAGTCGTTCATCGGCGCTGCAAACATCATCTAAATACGGCATGCCGCGAACGAGTGTCTGGCTCGGCTCTCCCTGCACTTCATACGTCAGTTCATTTGGCATGCTGTCCCACCACTCAATGCTTGCCTTTGAGCCGACAATCCGGATTCTATGGCCATCCATACATCCGGCATTGATTGACGATGTCCACATTGTTCCAACCGCTCCATTTTCATAATGCATCAGCACATGGGCATTATCCTCCAGCGGTGCGCGGCTGCCGACGAAGCTCTGTCGATCACACAGCAGCTCTTTAATTTTCATCTTAGGCAGAATAAGCTGTGACATATAATACGTGTGGGTAGATAAATCGCCTAGTACAAAACTTGGCCCGGCGATCGCAGGGTCGACACGCCATTTCTGTGCAGCGCTTATGTTCTCGCCCTCATCTGCTGAACAAAAACCGTGTGTGTACTGCAAGTCAACCACGCGAATATCGCCGATCATTCCTTGTTCAATCATCGCACGCATTTGAAGAAGCATTTGATTGCCTGAAAAACCATACGTCACGCCGACAATTTTCCCTTTTTTCTCTGCGAGCGCTTTAATTTCATAACCCTCTGCTGAAGTGAAGAACAGCGGTTTTTCACAGATGACATGCAGTCCTGCTTCAAGCGCCGCCTTACAAATCTCATAATGAGTGCCGTTCGGAGTGGCAATCGATACTACCTCTATGCCATCCTGTCTTTTCGCTTCCTCGGCAAACATGGTTTGATAGTTGGGATAACAGCGTTCCGCATCCACTCCAAGGTTCATCCCGAAGTCTTTTCCTCTTTCGGCATCGATATCAAAAGCGCCGGCAGTTAATTGAAAAGCAGTATTGTCTCTCAGCGCTCCAGTACGATGTTTATACCCAACCTGGCTAAGCCGTCCGCCGCCTACCATTGCCCAGCGCAGCGGCTTGGAGATGATTCTTTCTCCATTTAGCATCATGAAAACCTCCTATTGGCTGATGGTTTGTTTTAATGCTTCTACAGAAGTGCGGATGCCCGCTTCAGGTGACATCGTCAGATCCTCCATTTCTAAAGAAACCTCATCATCATATCCCATCATTTTTACAACTGAAAAAAATTCCTTCCACCACTGTAAATCCTGTCCGCAGCCGACTGCTACGTAATTCCATGCCCGGTTCGCAGGATCTGTCACTTCTTTTGTTTCTAAAAACCCATTTACCGCAGATAAATATCTTTCAATTCTGACATCTTTTCCATGAACATGGTGAATGGCTTCGCCGAGATCCCTTGCTGCGATGATCGGGTCTGCACCCATCCATAATAAGTGGCTCGGATCAAGATTCAAACCGACCATCGGGCCGACCGCTTTTCTGAGTCGAAAGAGAGTCTCAGGATTATAGACTAATTGAGAGCTGAAGTTCTCAAGCGCGATTTTTTCAACTCCGCAGGCTTCCGCTTTTTTGACAAGTTCCTTCCAATACGGAATCGCAACGTCTTCCCATTGATAGTTGAGGATATCTTTTAAAACGGGAGGCCAGCTCACTGTGTATGTGATCCAGTTCGGCACTTTGTCGTCCGGGCCGCCGGCTGGCAGGCCGCTCATCATGATCACTTTTTTGACGCCTAATAATCCAGCCAGCTCCATCGTTTTGTCCGTTACTTCTCTGTGCGATTTGCCCAGTTCGCCTGGATCTAAAGGATTCCCCGAGCAGTTTAATGCGCAAAGTGTCATGTTCCGCTTTTCCAGCGCTTGTGAAAATTCTTTTCTTTTTTCGCTGCTTTGCAGCAGTTCATCAAGATTCAAGTGAGGCGCAGGCGACCAGCCCCCGGTTGTCATTTCAAGTGTATCGATCCCAAGCTCTGCAGCAAAATCGAGCATGTCTTCAAAAGGCAAATGCCCTAGGCTGTCTGTTACATAAGATAGTTTCATAGATAGATTCCTCCTGATCTCTGCGGATTACGATAAGTGAGTCGATTGAGTCGGCATGTCCTGATCAGCTTGGCGGCCATACTGGCGGAATGAATGCTCAAGCTGTTCAAGTGACCGCCCTTTTGTTTCAGGCACATATTTTAAAAGATTTTCAAGAGCTGTAGATCAGGCGCAGTCTATTCATTGGGATAGGAATCCGCCATCGTACAGCAAATTACCGATGTCAATTCGATCATGTACTATGGGACAGAAATGTTAAGAAAAGCCGGCTTTCAAACAGAAACCGCTTTCTTAAAAAATTATAAGACAACGAGATTTCTTGCGTCTTTATCATATGGAGACATTATTTTGTCATTTCAGGACATCTTATTCGTGCGGCTCGGCCTGTTCGATTTTTTGAAAAGGCTTATTGATTTGAAATGCGGTCATTTTTGAGTCTTTATAAAGGGAACGGAAAAGCCCTGGAGAGCTGCCGATTTTGGCAGAAAATACGCGTGTAAAATAATGTACAGAGAATCCTATTTCTTCTGCTATTTCCTTTATCGATAGATTCGTTGACTTCAGCAGCGCGGCGGCTTTATTGATTTTTTCATTTTGGACAAACTCAGAGTAGCTGACACCCAGTTCTGCTGCAAATAAACGTGATAAGTGCCTGCCTGAGATATGAAAATGGCCGGCAACATCCGTCAGCTTTAAAGACTGTGACAGATTGTCTTTAATGTGCAGTTTGACCTCCGTCAGCAAAGCAGATGAGCTTTGAATGAACTGCTTGTTTTTCGGGCGGCGGGCGGACGGGAGAAAGGTTTGGATTAATGACAGGATCAATGCGTGCGACAATTGGGATAGGATCTCTTTGTCAAAAGCATTGACTGGCTGAGCTGCTTGCAGCATTAACGTTTTCCAAAGAATGCCCGGAGGTTCGCCATCTTTTATTTGCACTGTGACAAGGGGACTTTGTTTCACTTCTTCCATCACGTTGATCCATTCAGCGCTTGATTGATCCTCGCTCAACTCAAAAGCGACATAAAAAATGAACAGTCCTGCTTCACTTTTGATTTGGTGCAAATGATCCGGCTTTGACAAAAAAATCGTCTGTTCCCGAAGCGGATATGTACGATCGCCTTCAAGGTAATATCCTTCACCTCTTACCACGTAACAAATTTCATAAAAGGAATGCTTATGAAGCAGTGTGTTATAGTGGTTCGTCATTGCTCCCCAATAATGGACGTAAAATGAAACATCCTTTTGCTCTAAGCGATGCACATACTGATTTAAAGCGATTTTGCCTGTGACGAGGTGGTTGAGTTCCATGTAAACGCCTCCTAACAAGTTGGTGGTTCTCTCATCATAACAAGGCGGACAAAAATAAAAAATCCCCCTGCCGTTTTTTCGGCAAGGGGATTGCAGTTAAATCACAAATGTAATATAGGCGCCGGAAACAGGGTCTTTCACACGAAAGCTGTTTTCCGTCTCTTCAATCGAATACCCGGCATGTTTGACTCGGTTTGCCACTAAGTCCAGCTCCTCTTGGTGAGGCAGGACAACAGTGTAATAGTCTAGTCCGCTGGCATTTGTCGGTTTAGGCGGCGCATTTCTTCCCGCCCAAATGTTTAAGCCGATATGATGGTGGTACCCCCCGGCTGAAACGAAGAGGGCGGACATGCCCGCATAGTTTCCGACAATGTCAAAGCCCAGTACATCTGTATAAAACGCCTTTGCTTCTTTCAAATCACTGACATGCAGATGAATGTGTCCGATGATTGTATCGTTCGGAAGCGATGTTTTCCGCTCATCTCCTGCCTCTTCCAGAAGGCCCTCAATGTCAACAGCGGTTGTCGTCATGACGTAGTTTCCTTCCAGATCACGCTGCCACGTGCTGCGGGGGCGGTCAGCGTACATTTCAATGCCGTTTCCGTCAGGATCAGACAGGTAGAGCGCTTCGCTGACAGCATGGTCTCCATGTCCGATAGCAATGCCGTGTTCAATCAGGCGGGCGAGTGCGATCCCAAGTTCTTTCCTGTCCGGAAGAAGAATCGCAAAATGATAAAGGCCTGTCACAGACCGTTCAGGCAAGACGACAGCGCTCGGATTTTCTTCAAGAATAAGCAGGACGCGTTTTCCGTCAGCCGTCAATTCAGCTTGGCGATCCGTCTTTTTTAAGACTTGAAAACCGATGACGTTACAGTAGAACTGAAGCGAACGCTCCAGACTGCGAATTGTGAGTTTGGCATAGCCAATGTGTGTATCCTCATGAATGCTGGTCATGCTGCATGCCTCTTTTCTTATGCTGAAACGTTTTCGTTCTTTTTTTCTTTAAACACAAATGGGTCCAGCGCCAGGAATCGACTTCCAGTAAGCGCCAGGTGAATGGATGTCAAAAGCAGAAGGTAATCAAATTCTGCATTGCCCATGAATGGCGCTTTCAGCTTAACAGTGATGATGGCGCCGATCAGTGTAAGAGCGAACAGGACACCGACAATACGTGTAGCCAATCCGAAGAAGACAAGCACTCCGCCAATGAGTTCAATCGCTGCGATGACATACGCCATAAAGCTTGGAAGGCCTATGCTGCCGAAAAATTGGATGGTGCCCTCCATCCCCTGAAACTTTGATAAACCGTGAACAAAAAAGATAATACCTGTAATAACCCTTAAAAGTAATGTGCCAATTTCAAATGATTTATTCATTTTATCCTCCTTGATAAATGTTATCACTTACTTAATGTAAGCTAGTATATATACATAACTTGTTTACGTCAAGTAATTTTGTTACATTTTACGAAAATGAAATAAAAGTACTATAAAACTGTAACAAAAAAGACCTCTGTGCAGGACAAAGGTCTATTTCTCAAATTGGCTTTCATATAAGTCACTGTAAAATCCTTTTTGCCGAATCAGCTCGTCATGGCTGCCTTTTTCAATCATTTCACCGTCTTTAAGCACCACAATCTGGTCCGCTCTTTGAATGGTGTTCAGCCTGTGGGCAATGATGACGCTTGTTCTTCCTTCCATTAAACGGGCGAGCGCTTCTTGAATGTTGACTTCTGTAACGGTATCAATGTTGCTTGTCGCTTCATCCAAAATGAGAAGAACCGGATCGGCAAGCACCGCCCTTGCTATAGAAATCAACTGCTTCTGTCCTTGACTGATGCCCGAACCGTTTTGCGTCAGCACGGTGTCATACCCTTTTGGCAGCCTTTCAATAAAACTATGGGCATTCGCTGTTTTTGCAGCGGCTTCGACTTCCTGATCAGAAGCATCAAGCCTGCCGTAGCGAATGTTTTCTCTGATCGTTCCCTGAAATAAGAAAGAATCCTGAAGAACAAACCCCATGTTTTTTCTCAGGCTCGCTCTAGTAAGGGTTTTAATATCTGTACCGTCGATTAAAATTTTTCCTTCGTTAGGCTCGTAAAAACGGGCGAGCAGGTTGGTGACGGTTGTCTTCCCCGCCCCCGTCGGTCCGACAAACGCAATGGACTGCCCCGCAGGCACGGTAAACTGTAAATGCTTCAGTGTCTGCTGCCCTTTATCGTAACCGAAGGACACATCCCGGAATTCAATGCTGCCTGTTTGGATGGGCTGATGCACGGCGTTCTTTTCATCCTCGCGCTCTTCTTTTTCATCAAGCACGTCAAACACCCGTTCAGCGCCGGCGATTGCGGACAGCATCGTATTAAACTGGTTGGCCAGATCGTTTAAAGGGCGTGTAAATTGCCTTGAATACTCGGCAAAGACGACGATGGAGCCGATCGAGATCCAGCCTTTCAGCGCAAACAAACCGCCGATTGCCGCTATCATTGTAAAACTTAAGTTATTCAAAGAGTTCATGACCTTCGGGATAAACCCGGAAATCGTCTGCGCCCAAAAGCCCGACGTCTTGAGTGCAGCGTTTTTTTCGAGGAATTCAGCAGTAATCTGCTTCTCACGTGAATATGCTTTGATGACCTTTGCGCCTGAAACAGATTCCTCAATATACCCATTCAGATCACCAAGGTTTTTCTGCTGTTCTTTAAACAGCTTTCCCGTTCGGTTGGTGATCCATTTCAGGCTCGCTGCCATCACCGGAATAATGGTCAGCGTAATCAATGTAAGGAGCGGGCTCATGTACAGCATCACCGCAATCGTCCCGACAAAGGTGATCACGCTTGACAAAATTTGAATGACTGACGTGTTTAAGGTAGAACTGACATTTTCGATGTCATTCGTCACCCGGCTCATCAGCTCGCCGTGCCGCTGTTTATCAAAAAATGGAATCGGCAGCTCATGCAGATGGGTGAACAATTCGCTTCTCATTCTGAAAACCGTGCCCTGCGAGATCGTAATCATCCAATAGTTTTGAAACCAAAGCGACAGGGACTGAATGATATAGATAGCAAGCAGAAGAAGCAAAACGGGAATCAAGCCGCTGACCGTTTTCCCGACGATAAAATGGTCGATGGCCTTTCCGATCACAAAGGGGCCAAGGAGCCCGAATATCGCGCTGATGACAACCATCAGCATGACAAGGATGAGCAGTCCTTTTCGTTCAGCCAAGTAAGACCAGATTCGTCTCAGTGTGCCCTTTGTATCCTTTGCTTTCGCCCGCTTTTTCGCGCCTTCTTTTTTGTCAATTGGCAGTTTGGGATATTGGAATGGCTTGCGGATGTCTTTTAGCATGACTCGCTCCCCTCCCTTCCGAATTGTGACTCGTAAATGCGCTTGTATAACTGAGATTCAGAGAGCAGCTCACTGTGAGTGCCTTTTTCAATCAGTTCGCCGTCCTCAAGCAGCAAAATCTGATTAGCTTTCATCGCCGTGGTTATTTTTTGTGTAATGATCAAAGTTGTGCAATGGTATGTGCTGATTGCTTCAAGCAGCTTCGCCTCCGTTTGCAGGTCAAGCGCGCTTGTGCTGTCATCTAATAGAAGGATAGCCGGTTTTCGAATCAGTGCCCGCGCAATGGAAATTCGCTGTTTCTGGCCGCCGGACAGGTTGACGCCTCTTTGCCCCAAAACAGTGTCATATCCATTTGGGAGCTTCAAAATGGTTTCATGAATTTGCGCATGTTTGGCCGCATCCATTATTTCATCTAGTGAAGCATTTTCTTTGCCCCAAGCGATGTTTTCTTTGATTGTGCCGGAAAACAAGAGGACTTCCTGCGGTACATATCCAATTTGCCTGCGCAGCCCTTCAGCCGGAAAATCTTGAACCGGCTTTTCATCTATGTAAATGCGGCCTGAATCCGGCTGATAAAGCCGCGGAATGAGCTGAAAAAGCGTGGACTTGCCCGAGCCCGTCGCACCGAGAATCGCGATCGTTTCTCTTGGCTTTGCGGAAAATGAGACATTCCTGAGCGCTTCTCTGTCCATTTCAGGATAGCGAAAGGATACATGCTGAACCTCAATCCGTCCTGACAAACGATCAGATATGATGCCTTCCTCCCGCTCGTCGCCTTCTGTTTCAAGCACCTCACCGATTCTATCCCCTGAAGCCTTCGCCCGGGTGAAAATCATAATCAAAAACGGAAACATCGAAAGCGCGCCTGTAATTCGTGTTGCGTAGTTAATAATCGCAACAACATCGCCGACCTGAGTGCTTCCGCTCGTAATACTGTAGGACCCCGCCCACAAAATCAAAAGGATGCAGAGATTCATTAGCAGCATCAGTACAGGCATCGTGAATTCCACAAGCTGAAAGGCCGAAACCGTTTTTTCCATCAGCCTTGTGTTGGCTTTGATAAATCGTTTGACTTCGTGGCTGCCGCGAAGCAGCGCTTTGATCAGCTTGATTGCGATTAAATTTTCCTGCATGATGGTGTTCACTTGATCCAGCCTTTTCTGCACTGAGCGGAACAGTGCTCCGCCTTTCCTTAATACCCATAGCAAAAACAAGATCAGGATCGGAATGGTCACAAGCAGAAAAAAGCCGAGTTTCACATTAACGGCAAGCGACAGCACAATGCCGCCTGCAATCATTAAGGGAGCCCGCAGCATAAACCGCAAACTCATAAAAATCATATTTTGAACCTGTGTGACGTCGTTTGTCAGCCTTGTAATATAAGAAGAGGACGAAAACTGTCCAAATGTGGAATAGGAGAAGGACTGGATTTTTTGAAAAAGCCCTTTTCTCGTATCATAGGAAAAGCTTTGGCTGACATGGGCGGCATAAAAGGAATTCAGCATCCCCGCCGCAAAGGATAACACGGTCAGCCCGATCATGACCGCGCCCCATATCCATACATGCCGCAGATCTTGCTTCAATATCCCATCGTCGATGATTTTTGCAATCAATAAAGGCTGCATCAGTTCAACTGCAAGCTCCGTCAACATAAGAATCAGAGCGATTCCCGCCAGCAATGAATATGGTTTTAAAAACGACAAAGCCTTTTGCATGTAAAAGCCTCCAAACCCCTTTTTACTCGATTGTCTCTTTCTTTACTTTACTATGGCGGTCTTTTTGACGGCAAACAAAAACCCTCCCGAAAAGGAGGGCTGTCTTTATTGATTCAATATTTTTTCCACACGCTCCCGCATCTGCGGTACGCTTAATCCGATAATTACCTGAAACGCCTTCCCGTTCCTGACAACGCCGTGTGCGCCAAGCGCGCGGAATACGCTGTCGGGCTCAACCTTTGTTTCATCCTTGACACTGACTCTGAGGCGGGTGGCGCAGTTTGTGACTTCAGTGATGTTGTCTTTTCCGCCCAGCGCTTCAATATACAGAAAAGCGGTGTCATCAGCCGTTTCAGCAGCGGAGGCCGTTTCCTCCTTGTTTTTTCGTTCTCTATATTCCTTTTTCGAATATAGCTTTGTTTCCTGCTGTTCATCCTTTTCCCGTCCTGGTGTAGCGATATTGAATTTGAGGATTAAAAATCTGAAGACGAAAAAATAAATTGCTGTAAACGAGAGCCCGATCAAAATTTGATACACATATGTCATACCGTGGCTGCCAAAGAGCGGAATCCAGTTCAAGGTTACCGCCTCAATCAGCCCGCCTCCCATATTTCCTACGACGCCGGCCATATACATAACTGTCGACATTGTGGCGGCAAGCACGGCGTGAACCGCAAATAAGAAAGGTGAAATGAATAAGAACGTAAACTCAATCGGCTCTGTAATCCCGGCGACAATCGCTGTCAGTGTGACAGGAATCAGCAGCCCTGCGACGAGTTTTTTCTTTTCCTTTTTGGCTGTCACATAAAAAGCCAGAGCGATACCCGGAATACCGAAGATTTTCGAGTTGCCGTGAAGCGCGAATCCGCCTTGCGGAAAGAGCTCCTTCAGCGGTTTGGCGCTTTGCGAATATTCGCCAAGATGCTGTGCCCAATACGTGACGATCCCACCTTCCGCTACAGCCGGGCCATAAATAAACGGCGTGTAAATAAAGTGATGAAGGCCAGTTGGAATTAAAATCCGTTCCAAAAACGTGTATATCCAAACGCCCACCGCCCCAGAAGCAACCAGGAAGCTTTGAAGCGAGCCGATTCCCGATTGAACCATCGGCCAAATATAAGACACAGCCAAGGCAATCGGAATCATAATAAAGAAGGAAATCATCACGATATATGTTGAGCCTTGAAAGATGCCGAGAAAATCGGGCAGTTTTTTATCAAAATAGCGATTATGCAAAAAGACGACAATCGAAGAAATAAAGATGGCCCCGATAATGTTGGTGTCGAGCGTTTTAATGCCCGCAATCATCGTTAACCCGCTCGTTCCGCCGACCTCTTGGTTCATGTCGACGCCAAATGCTCCTCCCCATACCGTCAATATCGCGCTGACAAAATAGTTGAATGTCAGGTAGACAGTAAGCGCTTCCAAACAAGCGCGTGCCTGAGCTTTCTTCGCCAAAGCAACCGGGATGCCAATGGCGAATAAGAGCGGCATTTGGTTAAAGACAGTCCAGCCGCCCTGCTCAATGATATACCAGCACTGATACCAAAAACCGTCAGGATCGGCGAGCGGGCCCATGAGGGTTTTATTTTTAAAGAGCGTGCTGATACCGACGATAATGCCGGCGAACGCGAATAATAAAACAGGCACAAACATCGCGCTTCCAAAGCGCTGAATTTTTTGCATCATACCAGAACCCCCTGCTACTCATTGTCATTTTTTTCTGCCTCTTTGTAATCAACATATGCGCGGAACAATGCTTCGCCAACGAGAAAAAACGGTGCAAAAGCGACAATTTCCGTTTTATCGCTTAATGTCACAGGTTTACTTGTCGCATAAAGATTATGCGGAGTCAGCTGGGCGAGGACATTGTTTTTTAAATTCGTAATGGAAATAAAGGGAATACCCTTTGCAGAAAGCATTCTTGCCTGAGGAATCAGCTCCGGTGTTTCTCCGGAAAGAGAAATGATGATAAACAGATCGTTTACTTTAAAATCATCGCGCATCAAATTAAATTCATTTGTGTCTTCAATCAAAATAAGATAGCGATGGCGCGGAATAAACATTCTTTGCAGGTCGCGGGCGCATATCTTTTGCGCATTTCCTGAACCGTAGACGAAAATGCGGTCCGCTGCATCAATCAGCTGGCACATGTCCGTCATGTCCTTTGTCCGTAAGAACTTCAAATTTGCTTCAATATCATCAAGCAGCTTTTGAAAACTCATACTCTCGCCTTCTTCCGGCTGATCTTCCCACTTTAAAAAGACGCGAAATTCACTGTAACCGCTGAAACCGAGCTTTTGGGCAAGCCGTAAAATTGAGGAACGCGATACACTGCAAGCTTTGGCCAGCGCGTCGATTCCAAGGTGATAGCATGTGTGCTTATGATTCAATATATATTTTAAAATATGAAAATCGTTGTCATTCAATTTGCTGTAGTGCTGATTGATCAGTTCTTCGAGCTGCATATCAGATCCCCCCATTTTCTTTCTATTATATACAATTACAGATTCGAAAATGGGGGAATTTCAGTTATGATATGCGGGTCGGACTTTGATCAAGCTCAGGCCAGAAGTCTTTGTTGGCCTCCATTAAATCCTCGAGAATGAGTCTTGCCACACGCGCGTTCGGCACTGTTTTTGACAAAATTAGCGCCTGCCACAGCTTTTGGAACGATTTCTCCGCCCACGCTTCAACAGTCAGCTTCTCAACGGATACCTGCTGCTCCATAAGCCCTTTTTGGAATTGCGGAATGGTGCCGACGGTAATCGGTTCAGGCCCATTTGAGCCGACAATGCATGGCACCTCGACCATCGCAGTCGGGTCAAAGTTCGCAATTGCGCCGTTATTTTCAACGATCAACAGCATTCTTTCACCTGTGTTGTAGGCAATCGCCCGGGCAAGATCAACGATATATGATGCGTGGTCATCGATTTTGATTTCGCTGTTTTCCGTGGACTGCTCACGTGTAATCATGTCACATTGGCTGAAAATAAAAGCTTCGCGCCCTTCCATCACTTCATTTGCCCGCGTATGATTCGGATTTGATTTTTTCACCATATCATCCGGGAACAAATAATATTGCAAATACGTATTCGGCAGTGTGTCAGGATCTGCGGCCTGCACGTCACGCGCTTTGGCGAATGTGTCATTCCAGCTCGCCTCCACCGCTTCAGCCTCTGTTTTCGGAATATAGCCGTATTGAGATACATGCTCCTTCAGCTTCGGCATTAAATCGTTGCCCTCTTGATCCTGAATTGATGTCCACCAGCCGAAGTGATTTAATCCGTAATAGCGGACCTTCATTTCTTTTCTTGAGGATAAGCCAAGAATTTGCGCCATCCGGTCTTCGATCCCAACCGGCATATCACAGATATTGAGAATTTTAGAATTCGGTCTAAGGCGTCTCGTAGCTTCAGCCACAATCGCCGCCGGATTGGAATAATTGAGCATCCACGCATCAGGCGAGTATTTTTCCATGTAATCTAATATTTCAAGCACACCGCCGATCGAACGCATACCGTATGCGATCCCGCCCGGCCCGCACGTCTCCTGGCCGACAACTCCATACTTCAACGGAATTTGCTCATCAAGCGCACGCATCGCGTATTTCCCTACTCTGATGTGCGCCATAACAAAATCGACATCTGTAAAAGCTTCTTCCGGGTCAGTCGTCGCTGCAAATTCAATATCCGGCGCTTTTTCTCTGATAAAAACGTCACAGGCACCTGCAATTCGATCCTGTCTCTCCTTATCATTATCATACAGCTTCAGCTTTCTGATCGGAAACTCCTCCAAATGGTCCAAGAGCATGAGTACGATCCCTGGAGTGAAAGTGCTCCCTCCGCCCGCTATTACGATTGAGAATGATTTTTTCTTCATATGACGACCTCCTTGATAACGTTTACAATTCCATTTATACCATGAGATAGCCCGTCCCGTAACACGTTTGGCGCACTTAGGTCATTTGATCAATTTTAGTGTTTTTTCCCATAGAGCGGGAAATTTCTCATTTGCCTTATGTCTGAGAGATTTGTTTTTTTTACCTTTTTTGTAATCTTAAAGTCTCACCAACTGTGAATTTTAAGTGAATATACGCCCTTCCAATTCTTATGAAAAGGTTCTTTTGTACGATTCGGATACATGCCGAATTATTTATAATCATTTATATAAAACATCCAATTGTGCGTGAATTTAGAAAAGGCAGGGGACAAAAGTTGGACTCATATAAAGTCATTGAGCTGGCAAACAAGTACAGTGCGGCCGCAGAAGAGGTCAGAAGCTCCAAAATGCTGCTTGAATCCCGGTTATCTGCATTGGGAGATGCTTGGCAGGGAAAAGCAAGAGATTCATTTGACCAGGATTTCGAGGAAACGAAAGCCGCCTACGATCAATTCGAACAGGAGCTGCTTGAAACAAGCCAAGAGCTGAAGGCTGCCGCTGTCAAAATAGAAGAACGAAAAGCTGAAATTGCCAGAATGGAAGAACTGGAGCGTAAAGCAAGAGAGGAAAGACATAAACTCGGGAGGTGAACGGTGTGTCAGGAAACATTGCAGTTGATCCGGATAAGCTCGAACAGCTTGCAAATGATGTAGTCACTGAATTAACTGATATGGAAAACAAATATAAGGACCTGCATGTGGAGCTGGGGCAGATGATTTTGCAATGCGATCCCCGCTACAGCAGCTGTTTTTCCGGAGTCGGCGATGCGTGGAGCTCAGGAAAAGCGCTAGTCACTAAGCTGAGTGACAATGAGATTTTCATCAGAAAAACGGGCGATAAATTTGTGGAACAAGATGATATTTTGCGAAAGCTCTACAATGCCTACGACAAATACGGTACGATGACAAGCTTAACCGCTCTTATGCTGACACAGGGAAAATATTACGGGTTAGGGCTTACAAAATTTGTGAAACAGCCAAGCGGCTTGCATACAGCCCAGCACTCAAAACTGCTCTTGGATATTTCCAGGGCTGTTGACAGCTCACGTTATCAAAAAGCGGCAAGAGTGCTTTTGAATCCTAAATATTTGTTGAAAAAGACAAACCGTCCATTTTCAGATTTGGTACATAAAAAGTTTACAAAATACTTCCCTCAGGACACGGTGGAATTTTCAAACAGCGTCAGAAGCTACACAAAAGGATTCCTTAATGAAGCCGGCGTACGCTCCACTTTGAAGGATGTGGGAAAAACGGGCTTGAGATTCGCGAAAGGAAATGCCATTACCGCCACACTGATTACCGGTGCGACCGAAACATTCGGAGCAGGCGTGAAAATTGCTGAAAATTATGCAAAATACCAGGACAAACCCGAAGTTCTCAAGCGTGAAAACGCCAAGGCTGTCGGGAATGCTGTGAATAATACGATTTTTGTTGCCGGCGGTGCCACAGCTGGTGCTGTCATCGGCGGTGCAATTGGAAGCTTTGCAGGACCTGTGGGTACTGTCCTTCTTGGGGCAGCAGGTTCATACATTGGCGGAGTCGTCGGAGAACAAATCGCCAAATATACAGCCGGTTTTGCCGAAAAAGCAGCCTTAAAGCTGAAAGAACCGATCCATGCTGTCGTTGATACAGCCAAAAAAGGGCTGGAATCAGCCGGCAAAGTCGTCAAATCAGTGAATGACGGCATAGATGCGGCGAATAAATCGATACATAAAGGGATAGACAGCGCGAAAAAAGGAATGGAAAAAGCAAAGAAAACAGCGGATTCGCTCATACACGGCGCAACCCATTTCCTTAAAGGGAAATTTTCATTTGGATAGGAGAATAAACAATGAAGCAGTTTACAATTAGCATAGAAGAACTCTTGTTTTGCTTTTACAGCGAAGGGTTTTTTGAACAGGGGATGGCCTTGAAGCAGGCCTATTTTCCGGAAATAGAAGATGAACAGCTCGGCGCTTTGTTCGAAGCAGCTTGCCGCTCACTCTTAGCTAAGGATGCAGCGGAATATCGGAACCATCAATATCGGTTAAAGGACGAGTACTGTCCGTTTATCCATGTATTAAACGACGCTGACTATACAGTGAAGCTTTCTAAATTTAACGGGCAAGGCGCCGAACAGAATGTGTCCTGCCATATATCAAAATTCGGCACCTACTCTCACGAACTCCTTTTTGATGAACAAGTCCATCGCATTACAAAAATGGAATCAAGTGAAGGGTTACTTGCTAAGACAGATGAGTTTTTACATATAATAGATACAGAGGATAAAAGAGAATCGATTGTGACATTGACATCAAATGAATTTGAAAAACTCTTGGAGGGCGCTTCAGACAACCCTTCATATCTAAAAGAGTTCCTTGAAAAACATGACCACCAAGAGGACGTTACCCGATTTGCAAATGATCTGGCTTTGCGGAAAGGGAAAATGGATACACTTATGCGTCTGGCATATGGCAAAGATAACACTCCTGAAGTGGCTGACATGGCATTTGTCCTGCCGGGGGCCCACCATACTTGGCTTGTCACAGGCATCACCCAGAATGAATTTTCTATCCTCCCTGCTCATAAGGATGTTGTAAATCAAATCATTTCAAAATGATAAGAATTGAATTAACAAAAGGAGAAAAGCATTGAAAAACCAAGAAATCATTGAAGTCAAAAGCAAAATGTTCCTGAGAATATGGGCTTTTGTCGGATCTGCCGGTATGGGATTAGCATGTTTGTGGCTCTTTTATATGGGTATTACGTTTCAAACGAAATATTACCTATTAGCCATTCCTGCTGGCTTTCTGTTCACCTTGTTTTGTTTATATTTATTTATCATCTTCTTTCCGGCTTTCACCCCGCGGGGAAATACCATTTTCCGCATCAAGACAGGAAAAAATGGAGAAGTGTTCACTGACAAAGTGTCTGTTACGTTTACTGATATCAAGAAAATTGAGATGAGCCGCCATAAATTTAGTCTAAAAGGAATTTTCCAGGAAGATATATTGATCCAAACCGTTGATCAGAAGACCATTCGCATTCCCACTTGGAACATCATTCCGAATCCGCTGTTTTTCGAAGCGGTTGAACGCTATATCCTTCCCCATTTGAATGAAGAGGCTCAAAACAATTGGATCGGACAGTTTACAGAAATCCAACGCAGTGCGTATTTGAAGGAATTTGAGAATCACCCGAAGCTTTAGGGGCAGCACATGATTGAAGTAAAAAGCATGATGTTTCTAAGGGCTTGGCTGTTCCTCGCTACAGGGGGCGCCTTTATTGTGGGAGTCTGGCTGGTGTCTGAAGCCCTCACGTTTGAATCTAAATATGCCCTGCTTTATTTGGGCGGCGGATTACTGGCGATGATTTATGGATTGATCACATTCTTTATGGCTTTTCCTGCGTTCACAAGCCGTGGAAATGTCATTTTCACCATAAAGACCGGACCTAGTGGCAAAATCTTCTCGAGAAAGCGCAGCGTGCTGTTTTCCGAGGTGAAGCGGCTTTATATGGGACGCCATCAATACAGTTTGAAAGGGATCTTTTTTGAGGATATTATCATCGAGAAAACAGATGGGAAAATCGTTCGCATCCCGACATGGAACATCATCGCGAATCCGCTGTTTTTCGAAGCGGTTGAACGCTATATCCTTCCCCATTTGAATGAAGAGGCTCAAAACAATTGGATCAGCCAATTTACAGAGGTTCAGCGAAAAGCGTATTTGAAGGAATTTGAGAATCATCCGAAGCTTTAAAAGCTCTCCTCCTCTATAATGAAAGATAAATGCAAATTGAGGAGTGCTCATGATGCTGATTACCATTCTTTTATTTCTCGCGGCAGGGCTTGCCGAAATTGGCGGCGGATATCTGGTTTGGCTATGGCTGAGAGAGGCAAAGCCAGCCGGCTACGGAATCGCCGGGGCGCTGATCCTCATTGTATACGGCATTCTTCCTACGTTTCAGTCCTTCCCATCCTTCGGCCGTGTATACGCCGCTTATGGCGGAGTATTCATCGTGCTTGCGATCCTGTGGGGATGGCTTGTTGACCGGAAAACACCTGATCTGTATGACTGGATCGGCGCATTCATTTGTCTCATCGGTGTCTGTGTTATTTTATTTGCGCCGCGCGGATAACAAAATGGCCTGCTTATGAAGCGGGCCATTTTTGTTTAATCCTCTTTTAAGTTAGTCAGCTGCACTTCATGCTCCTCTTGCGGTTCGTCAAGCGGATAAATTCTTGCTGTTCCGTTTTCTTCATTCACGTGCTGAATGTATATAGGAACGCCGTTATATGTTACTTTCTTCATGTCGGGAGATTCTACAATTTCTTTCGCCCTTTGAATATTCATCGTAACACCCTCCTTCAATACATAACGTTTCCATTTCCTGAAGGAAGTATGCTTTATGATTCAGCGGACAAGTTGAATTTTTTTAGGCGTTTGTAGAAAGTGCTTCGGGGGATCCCGCTGATTTTTGCGGCTTGAGAGACGTTTCCTTTTGCAGATTCAAGCGCTTTGATCATCATATCCTTTTGGATTTGCTCACGAAAAGTAAGCACGCCGGCAGCAGCTGGCTTTTTTTCTGCAGAGCTGGCCGGCAATCCAGCGGCTTCCAGTAAAGCAGGAAGCGATTCATCCCTCAGCCGGCCGTCCGGAAATCTGATAGAAAGACGTTCAAATACATTAAACAGCTCGCGAATATTTCCCGGCCACTTCCATTGCTTCAGCACATTACAAAAATCAGAAGGAAGTTCGCCTGGCCAATGATTCTTCTGTTTGTAGTACTCAAAGAGATCCGGGATATCCTCGGTGCGATCGCGTAATGGAGGGAGTTCAATTGGATAGACATGAAGACGGTAAAACAAGTCCTCTCTGATTTTTCCGTTTTCGGCAAGCTCTCGTAAATCACAATGTGTGGCGGCAATAACTCTGATATCAACCGGAATTTCTTTCGTCCCGCCGATTGGCGTTATCTTGCGTTCCTGAAGCACCCGTAAAAGTGCAACCTGCATCGAGTGGGAAATTTCTCCGATTTCATCTAAAAATAATGTGCCTTGATTCGCTTTTTGAAAGGCGCCTTTATAGCCATTTCGTTTCGCTCCCGTAAAAGCGCCCTCTGCATATCCGAACAGTTCGCTTTCAATCAAATCAGACGGAATCGCTCCGCAATTGACAGCAACAAACGGACCGTGCCGTCTCTCACTGTTCTCATGAAGCGCGCGAGCCGCGACTTCCTTTCCCGTACCAGTTTCGCCCGACAAACAGACCGTTGCATCTGCCGCAGCTGCACGTTCAAGGTTCATCAGCATCGCTTGCGATCGGCCGCTTTTCCCGATCACTCCATTGAATCGAAACACCTTCTTTTTCTTTTGTTCCGAAAGATAAAAACAAGTGCCGCCATCTCCTATGGTGACAGCTTTTTCGATTGAGTAGCCCCGTTCCTTCAACTCATACAGGTGCCGGCCCTGCCAATCCGGCATTGAGGTTTGAATCGGTATGCTCGCACTGATGATCTGCTGCTTGGTATTGCATAGCACCATCGGCACACTGGATGCAGCCCTCTCTCCAAAACGGCTGATCAGCTCGAGCTCTTTCTCACGGCTTTTAGCTGCGAGTTCCCGTTCAGCTGCATAGGCGATCGCAGTGGCAATACCGAGCATATGAGGATGAGCGCCTGCCGCCGGACACGATATGTCAATCACACCCGCAAGGCTGCCATCCTTATGGTGAATCGGAGCGGCTGAACAGTTCCAAAGATGGGAAGCAATGGAGTAATGCTCTGATCCTTGTATCGCAACCGGCTCGCTGATGTGGAGTGCCGTGCCAATCGCATTTGTTCCGACAGCCGTTTCCGTCCAGCATGCCCCTTCGACAAAGTTGATGCGTTTGGCTTCATAGAGCGCGCGGGGATGGCCGTCCAATGCCAGAACAACACCGTCTGAATCAATTAACAGCGCCATCATTTCCATTTCTTTTATGGCAGGCAGCAGTTTTTCGAGGTAAGGCTTTGCGGTCGTCAAGAAGAATGAATGCTTTTTTGACTGATGATCCAGCTCCGTTTGCTGTAAAACCTTCGGGCCTTTTTCTAAATAAGGATTGACCTCAGCTTTTTTGCAGCGATGCCATGACTCGGCAATCCGTTTTCTTAATCGGGCTTCGTCAAGCACACCGTCTTTCACAAAACGTTTCCAGGTTTGCAAATCGTTTGGGACCGAATTCATTTCCTTGATCGCTCCTCCCTTACACGCCGTTTTCATCTATTGTAGGGGAAAAATAAAGCGCTTTCAACAATAAAAAAACAGGCGCCTTATATCCATGCGCCTGCTTTTTCCTTTATTATGCATGTACCGCAAGGCCGATCGTGCTTAACAGCGCCTCATGCAATGTTTCCGATAAAGTCGGATGGGCGGCGATAAAATGCTCCGCCATATCTGCCGTCATCTCACCATTCATGATCGCTGCCGCTTGGCCGATGAGCTCGGTTACATCCGGGCCAATCATCGAGACACCCACGATTTCGCCGAATTCCGGTTCAGCCATGATTTTGACCTTTCCTTCCGCTTGCTGTTTAATGAGCGCCTTGCCGTTTGCGGAAAAAGAAAATTCGCCGATCTTCACATCCCCGTATATGCTTCTTGCCTGTCGTTCTGTCATTCCGATACACGCGATTTCCGGGGACGTATAGATGCAGCGCGGCACATGTTTCTCATTGATTTTGACATCCCTTCCGGAAGCATGAGAAGCAGCGATGATGCCCTCATGGAAAGCGGCATGCGCCAGCTGAATGCCCCCTATAGCATCTCCGCACGCGTAAATATGAGGCACGTTCGTCTGCATGTGCCCATTCACTGGAATGCCCTTTGGAGAAAAATCAACTCCGGCCTGTTCCAGCTGTAATCCGTCAAGACGGGGTTTTCTGCCGATCGCCACCAGCACATAATCGGCCTTCGTTTTAAACTCTCGCTGACCGCTTTTCCATATTGCCGTTTTGGCCGTTTGATCCACCCGCTCTAATCTGGATGAAGTATGCACTTCGACACCGTCTTCCTCAAGTTTCTCCTGAAAGAGACGGGCAATATCTTCATCTTCAGCCGGGATCAGCTGGTCCGCTGTTTCAATGATGATCACCTTCGATCCCAATCTGGCGAACAGCCCTGCATACTCACACCCGATGACACCGCCGCCGACAATGACTAGTGAAGACGGAATCTCGGAAAGAGAAAGCGCGTCTTTGCTGTCGATGATCCATTCGCCGTCAAACGGGGCGAATGGCAGCTCGATTGGCTCTGATCCGGAGGCAATCAATACTTGGTCCGCCTCTCTGATTTCTTTTCCGTTTTCTCCTTCGATCAAAAGCTTTCTTTCAGAAAGAAAGGAGGCTGTTCCCTTTACAACCTGTATTTGATTTTTCTTCATTAGGTACTGAACGCCTTGGACAAGCTGACTGACAACCTGTTGTTTTCGGCTTTGCATTTTACTCCAATCGACTGATATCGCACCTGCCGGAAGTTCGATTCCAAAGCTGTCGGCATGCTTGATTTTATCAAGAACGTTTGCGCTTTCTAACAAAGACTTTGTCGGGATGCAGCCTTCATTCAAGCAGGTCCCCCCAAGCTTGCCTTTGTCAATGAGCAGCACGTTTCTGCCCTGCTGTGCCGCGGAAACCGCAGCCGCATAGCCTGCAGGTCCGCCGCCGATAATGGCTAATGTCATGTCGTTTTCACCTGCTTTTCCTATAAAATTAATGCTGCGGGTTCTTCCAAATATGTTTTAATCGCCTTCAGGAATGCAGCGGCTGGGGCGCCGTCACACGCTCTGTGATCAAATGTCAGGCTGAGCGGCAGGATCGTGCTTCTGACGATCTCCTCCCCTTGATACACCGGCGTGTCATAGCTTGCTCCGATGCCGAGAATGCCTGTTTCCGGCGGATTTAGTATCGGTGTGAAATGCTCAACTCCAAACGAGCCAAGGTTTGTAATGGAGAAGGTAGAGCCTTGCAGTTCTTCGCTTCCCGCACGTCCCTCGCGTGCTTTTTTGGCATTTTCTGAGATGGATTGAGCCAGTTCTATCAGCGGTAGCTTTTCAGCATGGCGGATTACAGGCACCACTAAGCCATTTTCCAAGGCTACAGCCATACCAAGGTGTACATGGGGATGTGTGATGATGCACTCATTTTGATAAAAGCTGTTCAGCACAGGGTGAGCTTGCAGAGCGAGAACGGCGGCTCTTGAGACAAAATGAGTGATCGTCAGTTTTGTGCCGTATCTCTCTTCAGCAGTTGGTGAAAGTTGTTTTTGAAGAGTGGCAAGCTTGGTGATATCAGCTTTCATCGTGATCGTCAGCTGCGCGCTGTTTGCCAGGCTTTCCTGCATTCGGGCAGCGATGACCTTTCTCATGCCTGTCACCGGGATTTCCTGCGCTATCTGTTCCGAAACAGGCTTTGCCTGATCTTTTTTCTGTTCAGCCAGCGCCTTTGTCACATCATCCTTCACGATTCTTCCGCCTGGTCCAGTACCTTTCAGTTGTTTTAGGTCTAATCCTGCTTTTTCTGCTATTTTCCTGGCGACTGGAGATATTTTCATTCGATCTTTTTTGGAGGCTGCGGGTTTGTTTTCTTGTTTGACGGGCTGAACGGCTTGCGGCATATTGTCTTCAGCAACAGGCGCCCCCGCCTCTTCCTGCACCGACTCATTGGCGTCCCCGATATAGCAGATAGCTGTGCCAGGCGGAACCTCTTCCCCCTCTTTCACTTTGATGTCGATCAGCGTTCCTTTTTCAGGCGCTTCGATCTCCATTTCAATTTTCTCCGATTGAATGCTGGCAATGCTTTCTCCCTTTTCAACCGGGTCGCCTACTTTTTTATTCCATATCGATACTTCCCCTTGTTTCATGGCCATTCCCAATTTTGGCATCACTACTTTTACCGCCATTTGTGTCCCCCCTTTAATTCATTGCCGGCTCGCCAAGCAATTCAAGCGTGACGCTGACAATTTTATCTGGTGTCGGCAAATATTGATCTTCAAGCACTGGTGAAAACGGAACCGGTGTATGCGGCGCTGTAATCCGTTTAATCGGCGCATCAAGCAAATCAAAGCCCTTGTCAGCAACAAGCGCAGCAATATCTGTGGCAATGCTGCATCGCGGATTGGCTTCATCAATGATGATCAGCCGGTTTGTTTTTTCTAACGATGTGAAAATCGCATCCTCATCCAGAGGAGACAGACTGCGGGGATCAAGGACCTCGGCTTCGATGCCCCTCTCTGAAAGCTGTGCAGCCGCTTCAAGCGCGGTATTGACCTGCTTGCCGACTGCAAAGAGCGTGACATCATTGCCTTCGCGTTTGATATCCGCTTTTCCGAGGGGAATTGTATAATAATCTTCCGGCACCTCGCCCTTCATGTTGTAGGACGTTTTGTCTTCAAAGAAGAACACCGGATCATTATCTTCTATTGCTGCAAGCAGAAGACCTTTGGCATCATACGGATTGGATGGAACAACCGTCTTCAGTCCAGGAATGCTCGTGAAAAGGCCATACAGCGATTGTGAATGCTGGGCAGCGGCCCGGAACCCTGCTCCGTATGTGGTGCGGACGGTAATCGGCACTTGCGCTTTTCCGCCAAACATATAACGGAATTTCGCCCCTTGGTTGATCACCTGGTCAAAGCACGTGCCGATAAAATCGTTAAACATCAGCTCGGCAATCGGTCTCAAACCGGTTGATGCCGCAGCCATAGCCGCACCCATATAGCCCGCCTCAGAAATCGGAGTGTCCAGCACTCTTGTGCGCCCGAATTCCTGTACCAGCCCCTTTGTAACCCCTAATACACCGCCCCATGCTTCATCATCCTGCAAATGATCGACCGCCGCTCCCCCGGCGACATCCTCACCGATCAAAAGCACATTTTCGTCTCTTCTCATCGCAAGCTTCATTGCTTCATTGATCGCGTCTGACATGCTTATGACTCTCGCCATCTCTTACATTCCTCCTTTTTCATATGACACGTACACATCTGTCAGCAGCTCCGAATCTTTTGGATATGGGCTGTCTTCGCTGAACGAGACGGCTTTTTCAATCGATTCGCTGACACGCTGTTCAATGTCTGACAGCTTATTAGCATCTGTTTCTTTTAAAAGGTAGTTTTTAAAACCTTGAATGGCATCTTTTTCTTCAAGATGCTCAACTCTTTCATCCTTCGTTTTATAGGTTTGGGCATCTCCTTCGAAATGGCCGTAGTTTCTGTAGGTCATACATTCAATCAAAGACGGGCCGCCGCCGTTTCTTGCTCTTTCTATCGCTTCCTCGGCTGCCTGGTAAACTGCTAAAATATCTTTGCCGTCAACTGTCACCCCCGGCATGTTATAAGCAGCCGCCCGATCGGCGATTGAATCACAGGCTGATGCGTACTCAAATGGGGTAGCTTCGCCATAGCCGTTGTTTTCAGCAACAAATACGACAGGAAGGTTCCATACAGCCGCTAAATTCAGCCCTTCGTGGAAGGTGCCTTGGTTATTTGCCCCGTCCCCGAAAAAGCAAACGCTTACATTTTTAGTCTGTTTATATTTAGCCGTGAGCGCTGATCCGCATGCGAGCGTAAAGCCGCCCCCGACGATTCCATTTGCGCCTAACATGCCTTTATCAAGATCCGCAATGTGCATAGAACCGCCCTTGCCTTTGCACAATCCGGTCGCTTTCCCGAAAATTTCCGCCATCATGCCGTCCAGATCACAGCCTTTGGCGATACAATGTCCATGTCCCCTGTGGGTGCTTGTAATGATGTCGCCATCATGTAAATGAGCGCACACCCCTACAGCCACGGCTTCCTCACCGGCATATAAATGAACGAAGCCGGGAAGCACTCCCTGGGCGAACAGTTCATGCACTTTGTCTTCAAAGCCCCTGATCTCCAGCATCTTTTGGTACATCCACAGCGCTTTTTCCTCAGTTAATGACAAGCCCTCTCGTTTTAACAATTCCATTTTTTTGTGCGCCTCCTTCTATTTAGGGTTCACCATTATAAATGCAAGAAGTGTGCCAGTCTTTTGAGCCCGTAAAATCAGTCTTCTCGTCTTCACTTTGGAGACAGTTTGAGACGTGTGTCTCGTTTTGTCTCAAACTGATTCATTTGTCTCGTTTTACAGCATGCAAAAAAGACCGGATATCACCCGGCCTTTGACAATGATCGACGTATTTATTTCCTTGGAAATCTTTTTAACTTCCTAGTTTCTCTGCATCGTTTGACTGAATAGCTGCTTTTGAAAGAAAATCAATTGAATATTTGACATATGCGATACCGCCGTCCCCGTCCTTCTGCATACAGTCTATCGTGCCGTTTGAGTATGTATATCCCTTTTCATTAAGCGTTTTTCTGACCTTTTCCGCCATCTTTGCGGCATCTGTTTTTGATAACCCGCTGGCGTCTAACTGAATCGTCATGCTCATAGGCGCTTTTTCAGCCAGCTGTTTGTTCCATTTTGTATCTAACGTGAACTGTCCGTTTTCAATACTCAAAGCAGCATCAGCTTTTATAAGTCGAGGAACCGCTTTTTTCAGATCTGCTTCGATTGCCTTCGTTGCTTCTTCATTTACATGTTTTGATACTGATTCGGTATACGCTTCTTCAATTCCATCGCACGTTACTTTAGGATGCAGAAATCCCTTCGTACACATTGGGTAGCGATGAGATTGGGAGGTTGCTTCGAATACATATTCAGAGGTTTTAGCGTTATATACCCCATTCGTGATCTTGATTTCTTTCTTAGGATAGGTTTGTTTCACATAAGAGACTAGCTTCTGTTCTGCAGCATTTTTCGAAAATGGATCACCGAACCATACATGATAGATATATAGTCCGCATCCGAATAATGCAATGGCAAGCAAGCCAAACACAAGTTTTTTCATGTTCCCACTCTTTTCTTCATATGTACGTGCTACAGTTCATGCTTTTCTTCAACAGCCCGGTTCAGCGCTTGGAGCATATAGCCTATGCCTTTGTATGATGATAGCGGCCAGCTGATATGCTGGTGCTCTCCGATGACGGCATTTAGAACGCTTCGATATTTTTTCCCGCCAAGCATGACAAGCTCTTCGATGTCTGAAAAGCCTTTTTCGTGAAATTGACGGCGCAGCTCGTCCGCTGTCATGATTTCCGGATGACCGGTGCCAAAAGTGACATCGTAATTTCCCGAAACGAGATCATCAGGGCGAAGAAAGCCATGCTTCGCCGACAAAATCACCCACTCATCGAAAAATGTTTTCGCATACCGCTCGCACGCCTGATGAAACGGGCTGAGATAAGCGTCCTCTGCTCTTACCGGCCCGGCATCAGGCTGGACGTCCCAGATTTTTTTCTTGCCGCAAGGGATGATGCATAGCCGTTTCATTTTTCTCTCCCCCTTTATAAGATATCTCCACTAAATATACCATTATTTTCTGACAATAAATTAGAGAAAAGACAGGCTGAGTAAAAGCTGCGTACAAAAAAGACCCGGAAATCGGAATTGTTTATTTTACCGAAAATCCAGGTTTATTTTAGTCAAGAATGGTGTAAAAATCCCTTTATTTTGTTAGCCTTTTTTGAATCAAGCACTGCTGTTACTCTATCCCATCAAGATACTTTCTTTCAAAGTCGTCGAGCAATGCACGCACTTCATCTGTTGACTTTGTGTTCATGCATTGATTTCTTAATTCACTTGCCCCTCGGAACCCGCGGAGATAAATTTTGAAAAAGCGAGGAAGAGGCTTGTACGGACGGGCTTCTAATGCTGAATATTTATCATGAAGATCCAGATGCAGCCTTAAGAGATCAAGCAATTCCTTGCTGCTATGCTCTTTCGGCTCCTTTTCAAAGGCAAATGGATTTGTAAAAATACCACGCCCAATCATAATTCCATCAACACCGTATTGTTCAGCAAGTTTTAAGCCAGTTTGGCGGTCAGGGATATCACCATTGATCGTCAAAAGTGTATCTGGTGCCACCTCATCACGAAGTTTCTTAATCTCTGGGATGAGCTCCCAATGCGCATCTACTTTGCTCATTTCTGCTCTTGTACGCAGATGAATAGAAAGATTGGCAATATCCTGTTTCAAAATGTGTGTCAGCCACTCGCGCCATTCGTCTACATCCGTGAAACCAAGTCTAGTTTTTACGCTTACGGGCAATCCCCCTGCTTTTGCAGCTTGTATTAATTCTGCTGCAACTTCCGGCCGGCGGATAAGACCGCTTCCCTTACCGTTCTGTGTCACATTAGGCACAGGACAGCCCATATTGATATCTAGCCCTTTAAATCCTAACTCTGCCATGCCAATACTCATTTTACGAAAGTTTTCAGGCTTATCTCCCCATATATGGGCCACAATTGGCTGTTCATCCTCTGTAAAAGTCAAACGGCCGCGCACGCTATCTTTCCCATCCGGGTGGCAATAGCTCTCTGAGTTTGTGAACTCTGTAAAAAATACATCCGGTCTGCCTGCTTCACTTACTACATGCCGGAAAACAACATCTGTCACATCTTCCATTGGTGCCAGTACAAAAAATGGCCGTGGTAGTTCACGCCAGAAATTTTCTTTCATAACAAAAATCAAATCCTTTCATTAGGGGGTACGGCTATACCTGTAACTCAATATTAAAAAACTGACAATGCTTTCTTTTTACACTTATCGCATGCGAAAGCATTTCTTATCAATCTATAGTAAATTTTGAACATTTCACGTGGGATGATTATCTACACCATATATTGTGGTTAACACTGGCGCTGACCTTCGTCTTTCTTAGTGGCCTTACTTTTGAACTTTTTGGATAAAAAGAATTCCAACCTAAATAGAATATCATATGAGTTCTCCATATTACCAACGCAAAATAATTGCCCTGTTATTGAAGATAAGATATTTAACACTACACCATATCCGTAACTCTATATCATATTTGCGGAAAAACTAATTTCAAGAGATAAACTTTGATTAAGCAAATTGAGTTGGGGGTGGTATAACTGAGTACTCGAGAGAATGAAAAAACCTACTTAAGCTGCTACCACTTGTGAATCACATGGAGTAAAGAGGATGAGAAGAGAAAATAAACCCTTATTTAAAAGAATTCAAGAACTTCAATCTGAATCATTTGGGATTTGCTCATGATTTAGAAAATAACCAACGCAGCAAGTGGCAACCTACTATATATTTGTATAGGGTTATAATTCGGTAATCCTGATCCAGAACCAATAAAATAGACTGCTGACTAAGTGTCGCAGTCTTCACTCATAAGATAATTAAGAAAGCGTTCATTTTCTTTCATCATTAATAAGTCATCAGAAGTTATTGCTTTAATTTCGAATATCCTTTGTTATACCTGTAATTATTTGTATAATAGTGAAAACTCCCAAGAAAACAGTAATAATATTAAACCATGGATTATCATAGAATGAAAGATATGTTTGATAGAAATCCAGTTCAACTATGTTTGCTGGGAACCCATTCATTTCTCTATAATTAGGACCCCATCCCGTTAATTCTACAAAATTAAAATAAAGCTGAGATACTAAAAATGCCAAAAATGTTTGAAACCAACTTCTTTTATATAACGGTCGTTTTTTATATACTTTATCCATTTAGTTATCCATTTCCTTCTCTGCAATACTTTTTAGCCAAGTGTCAATCTAAAATTTATATTATGAAGCATGATTGTCGCAAGGATATAACCATTGTAGGTATTACTGTAATAGTTGTTATCGTCTCGGCACTATTATTTATTTGTTGTAGTGCTCATACGTTATTCATTTTAAAATGGGGTTGGCCATCATTTTCACCTCTTTCGTTTATTACAATGTTTCAACTTTTTAAATCGAATGACTCTTGAAATGATATACGCCATACCTTTCCTTATATTCCTATAATCAATATTTCACACGTCATAACTGCAAGTCAATATATAATTTTACAAATTATGAAAAAATATCTATGATTTTACATCATTCTACTCATGTATTTTAATCATACTGGAAGGAAATTTTTCCGGTTAAATAACGCTGTTTTTCACCCGCTTTTCAACACGTTTTTTCAACTCTTTTCGCTAGTTAAAATAAAGATCTCCGCGAATAGAAGGAAGATAAAATTGGGAAAAGACAGTCAGGACAAGGGCTGCACATGAAAAAGACCCGGAAATCGGAATTGTTTATTTTACCGAAATCCAGGTCTGATTAGGTATTTCTTATTTTAGTTAGACGATTTCAATACAAGTCTCGCCACTGCTTCAACATGCGCCGTCTGCGGAAACATATCGACAGGCTGAATATAGTCCACGCGATAGTCCTTCGACAGCGTCTGCAAATCCTTCGCAAGCGTGGATGGATTGCAGGAAACGTAGACGAAGCGTTTCGGTTTGACTTTTTTGATCGTGTCCAGGAACGTGCTGTCACAGCCCGTTCTTGGCGGGTCTACGATGACGACGTCCGGGCGGAAGCCTTCTTTCGTCCATTTCGGGAGCCAGTGCTCGGCTGTTCCTGTTACGTATGTGGCATTTGCCATGCCGTGTTTTTTGGCGTTTTTCTTGGCATCGTCAATTGATTCCTTGATGACGTCCATGCCGCGGACTTCCTTCGCTCCGTCCGCCACCCACATGCCGATAGTGCCGACGCCGCAATACGCATCAACGACTTTTTCTTTTCCGGTCAGCTGCGCCGCTTTTTTCACTTCATCATACAGCTTGACGGTCTGTTCCGGATTAAGCTGGAAGAAAGCGCGGGCGCTCAATTCAAAAGATACGTCGCCGAGCACTTCTTGAATTACTGTTTTTCCGGCGAGCTGTTTTGTTTTCTCACCAAAAATCACTGAGGTTTTCGCCCCGTTTACATTCTGAATAATGGATGTGACCTCTGGCAATCGCTTTTGAATCGCTTTGACGATTTCTTCCTTGTGCGGAAGCGTTTCTTTTGCGGTTACAAGCACGACCTGCACTTCACCTGTTTCAAAGCCGACTCTCGTCACGATCGTGCGAACGTCGCCTTTTCGTTTTCTTTCATTATAAACAGACACATTGAAGTCCTCTAAAATGCGGCGGACGATGCCTGTTGTTTTGTTCGTTGCCGGATGCTGAACGATACAGTCTTTAATCGGAACGATGTCATGAGAATCAAGGCCGTATAAGCCGGCGATGATGCTGCCGCTTTGCGAGCGCCCGATCTGGAATTGGCTTTTATTGCGGTAATTCCACGGATTGTCCATGCCAATCGTTTCTTTGATTTCCATGTTTTCAACTTTAAACTTCGTATGGCGTTCAAGAGACTGAATGACGATATCGCGTTTTTCCCGAAGCTGCTGGCTGTATGCAAGGTGCTGAAGCTGACAGCCGCCGCATTGTTCATAAACAGGGCAAGGCGGTGCCACCCGGTGCTCAGACGCCTTGCGAATTTTCTTAATGCGGCCCTCCGAAAACTTCGGCTGGACCTTTGTGGCCTGCACAACAACTTCTTCGCCAGGAAGCGCGCCGGGCACGAAGACGACTTTTTTCTTAAAATAGCCGACACCTTCTCCGTTAATGCCGAGACGCTTAATCGTCAGCGGAAAGGTTTGTCCGACCTTCAGTTCGACGGGCGCCTGTTTCTTTTGTTGGTTCACGTTGTTCTCTCCGTTTCTATATGAAGCTTTCTGCAGAAGGCAGAAAGTGAAATGTTTTTTTCACATCTTTCTAGTATAACACGTTTGCAGAATTTCCTTCATTGTCAGATGAATTATTCTATACTCCTCCACAAATACAAAGACGCATAGCTTAAATAAGGCTCCCACTCCTTGCTCATCGCCAGCATGACATCCTTTGCCGGCTTATCGTCCAGCTGAAAGTGGCGTTTGATGGCATTCTGGAGGCCGATATCGGCAAGCGGGAATAAATTGGGACGGCCAAGTCCGAACATGAGGACGTTTTGCACGGTCCACGGGCCGATACCCCTGATTTTGATCAGTTTCTTCATAATGTCTTCATCCGCCATATGCGGCAGCTCTGACAAGCTGAGTGTGCCTTCTGCGATCATCCTTGATGTATCAATGGTGTATTCCGCTTTTCTCATGCTGAATTGCAGATCACGCAGATTCTGATAATCGAGTTCCGCAATCGTTTCCGGCTTTGGATAGCACCACACGCCATCCTTCTGCTCGCCAAACGCATGAACAAACCGTTCTGTTAGCGTGTAAGCGAAGGAAAGATTGAGCTGCTGGTGGATAATGCATTTCATCATGCAGTTGTACACGCTGTAGTCCAGAACAAGCGGAGTCCCTGCATGCTCTTCAAAAATAGCGGACAGGCTCGTTTTTGAAAAGTGATCCAGAACGTGCTGCAAATGATTTTCCCATTGAAAAATCCGCTTGATTTCCTTCATCATTTCTCCCTGATCCGTTTCCCCGCTGACGAGGAACTCAGGATCGCCTGCATGTCCTAACGCTTGTACCTTTACAATACATACGTCCCCCGCTTGATTTCTGATTGGCACACGGACTTCCCTCGCCTCTCGATCAACAGCATTGAGGGGGTCTAAAGACAGCCTGTCCAGCACGCGGTCAAAATGATACGGAGGCGTGACAGATACTTTTTCCTTCCACATGAGATCCACCCTTTTTCCGTTTTTGTTCAGTATAACATGCCATTGGAATTAGGCAGAGAGTACCGTATACTTTTCTCATAAAGACCGCATGATATAATGGCAGGTGGAGGGTTGTTTATGATCAACATTACCGCAATCACAACAGAGCATCAGCTGCTGAAAAATATACCGATCGAACGAGTGGAACAGCTTGATATTGCATGGTACTGGGTTGATTTTTACGGCCCGGAGGATACGGAAACGGCGTTATTGAGAGATTTTTTTCATTTTCACCCGCTTGCCATTGAGGATTGCTTCCAGCATATGCAGCGGCCCAAGCTTGACCATTATGACGGCTATCGTTTTTACGTGATTCATGCGCTGAATAAGGAAACACTTGAGATGGAGGAAGTCGATATCTTTCAAGGTGAAAAATTTGTCGTCACCTTTCATTTACACGAAACGCCCGGTATCGCTAAAGTCCGGGAGCGTTTGTATGCTTCACCGGACATATTGACAAAAGGGCCCGGGCATATTTCTTATATGATCATGGATCAGCTTGTTGATGAATATTTTCCTCTCGTGTATAAAATTGAAGACCGGCTGAATGAAATTGAAGAAAGCCGTCCCCACAAAACGTATGGGACGCTGATGAACGAGGTGTTTGATCTCAGAACAGACCTATTGCATTTGAGACGGACAATTATCCCGATGCGTGATTTGCTCTATCGGATTTTAAGCCTTGACCATGTGAAAGAGCAGCGGGAAACGAAAGCCTATTTCAGCGACATATATGATCATTTGTTAAAGTTGTCTGAAATTGTGGAATCCAACCGTGACATGACGTCCGACTTGCGTGACAGCTACGTGACGCTAAACTCAAACCGGATGAATGCGATTATGATGACACTGACGATCGTATCAACCATTTTCATCCCGCTCACCTTTATTGCCGGTGTATACGGTATGAACTTCGACTTTATGCCGGAGCTGCATTGGAAATACGGATATTTCGCTGTACTTGGCCTGATGGCCGCACTTGTGATTGGAATGCTGATTTGGTTTGTACATAAAGGATGGTTCAATATTTTTAAATGAGGACAGCGAGCAGCTGTTCTTTTTTGTTGTAAGCCGATCGCTATGCATATTCTGTTCATATTGTTTATAATGGAAAAAATATTCAGGGAGTGATCAGATTGAAAATTGCTGTCATCGGACTCGGCAATATGGGACAGCCCATTGCTCGAAATGTTCTTCAAGCAGGCTACGAATTGACTGTCTATAACCGGACGAAACAAAAGACGGAAGACCTTGTCACAGAAGGCGCACAGGCAGCTGATACGCCGCGGCTGGCGGCAAAGTCCGCTGATATTGTCATCACAATGCTTGCAGATGATGATTCTGTCAACGCCGTGACATTCGGAGAAGACGGGCTGCTTGAAGGATTAGCAGAGAACGGCATTCACATCTCGATGAGCACAATCAGTGTTGAGTTTTCAGAAAAGCTCGCAGCAGCTCATGCAGAGAAAGGACAATTTTTTCTCGCCGCTCCTGTTCTTGGCAGACCGGATGCCGCAGCCAAAGCCGCGCTCCGTATCATAACAGCCGGACCGGCAGAAGCAAAGCAAGCTGCCAAGCCTCTGCTCGACAGCCTGAGCCAGCAGGTATTTGACGTCGGCGAAGAAAGCAAGACGGCAAATGCAGCCAAAATCAGCATCAATTTCTTGCTTGTGTCCATGCTGGAGGCGTTATCTGAATCCTTTTTAATGATGGAGAAATACGACTTAGAACAAAAACAATTTTTAGAAATCGCCAGCGCGCTCTTTGGTTCTCCAGTCTATCAAAATTACGGAACCATTATGGCCGAGCAGAAATTTGAGCCGGCCGGCTTCAAAATGTCTTTAGGGCTGAAGGATACCAACCTGGCACTCGCCGCCGCAAAACGGGTTTCTGCTAATCTTCCTCTTGCCGAGCTGGCCAAGAGCCATTTTGAAAGCGGGATTGAGAAAGGCTTCGGGGATCTGGACTGGGCCGCACTGATTAAATGTATAAAATAAAGAAAAGCCTCTCCGTTTAAGGAGAGGTTTTTCTTTTTTACAAAGACGGCAGCCTCATTTCTTTCTCAAACATCAGATCATCAATGCTTTTAAATGTGTAGCCCTGTTTTTTCAGATCTGTAATCGCGTCATCCAGCGCTTCAGCATTGTCCCTCGATACGGTGTGAAGCAGGTAAATGGCTCCCGGGTGCGCCTGTTTGATCATATGATCGTAGGCATATTTCTTTCCCTTTTGGTTGTTGATTTTCCAATCAACAAAAGCGACCGACCAGAAAACGGTTTGATAGCCGAGGCGTTTCGTTTCTTTCAGTACATACTCACTGAACACGCCGCGCGGCGGACGCAAGTACAGATTGTCCTGCTTTCCCGTAATTTTATAAACCTCTTCGTTGACTGAATCAAGTTCATCCTGAATCTGATCAGCTGTTTTTGTCGTTAAATCCGGATGGTGAAAGGAATGGTTGCCGATAATATGGCCCTCATCTGACATTCGTTTGATCAGCTGAGGCTGGTCCTTTACGAAATGCCCGGTGACAAAAAACGTTCCTGTTACGCGATGTTTTTTTAAGACATCAAGCACTTTTGGCGTATAGCCATTTTCATATCCGTTATCAAACGTTAAGTAAATCGTTTTTTCCTTTGTATTCCCTAAATAAAACGCGTCATATTTTTCAATTAAACTGTTCAGCTGCTTCCCGGCATCTGGCGGCTGATGATTGACACTTCGTTTAAAACCCCAATTAATCGGCTCATTCGGCACCGCTTCCGCCTGTGCTGCACCTCCGGCAAGCAATACGGCGGCGCAGCATATTGAACACATCCACTTCATGGCCAGCGCTCCTTCTGCATTTTTTCTTATTTTACAGATAGAGACTTTGTTTTATACTGTTGCTTTATGCCAATAAAAAAACCGCGGCGGGCGCGCGGTTTTATTCCCAATCTTTTTTAAAACGTTCGTATTTGGCTTCCAGGTCATCAAGCATGCTGATAAGCCTGTCTATATCTTCAACGTCGGTTGCTTCAGGGTCTAATGAATCGATGACGTTCATAAACATGTCAAGTCTGTTCTTTAAATAATCAATCTGCTGATCTTTATTGTTTACGGCGTTCCCCATTCTGTTCCTCCATTCATTTTTTATTATGGTAGCTCATTTTTTGCCGTTTTTCAATCGCCGCGCTACTTGCGATCTTGGCAAATCAGGTCTAAAATTAACTGTTGGCAGCGTTAGTATGCCCATTTATAAAGGAGTTAGATAGTCATGACACAAAACACGAAGCTGCGTCCGATTACGCCCGAGTTTGACCCTTGGGAAGCCTATATGGATGTTGACCAATACGGAGACATGCAGCTGACAAACGTTGAATTCACAACGACGACACTGTGCAATATGAGATGCGAGCATTGTGCTGTAGGCTATACATTGCAGCCTAAAGACCCGAATGCTCTGCCAATAGATCTTCTGTTAAAACGGCTGGAGGAAATCCCGCGCCTCAGATCCATCAGCATCACAGGCGGAGAGCCGATGCTTTCGTTGAAATCAGTAAAAGAATATGTTGTTCCTTTATTGAAATATGCCCATGAACGGGGTGTGCGGACACAAATTAATTCAAATCTGACCCTCGACATCGAGCGGTACGAATGGATCATTCCGTATCTCGATGTGCTACATATTTCTCATAACTGGGGTACAGTTGAAGATTTTGCTGAAATCGGCTTTGCCATGATGGACAGAAAACCGACCTTCGAACAGCGTGCGCGCTATTTTGAAAAAATGATCGAAAACAGCCGCACGCTCGTGGATGCCGGAGTAATGGTATCTGCGGAAACGATGCTGAACAAACGAACACTTCCGCATATTGAGCATATTCACCGCCAAATCACAGAAGATATGAAATGTCAGCGTCACGAGGTCCACCCAATGTATCCAAGCGATTTCGCAAGCGCTCTTGAATCCCTCAGCCTGAAAGAGATGAGACAGGCCATTCACCGCTTGCTGGATATTCGTGATGAAAATACGTGGATGCTGTTCGGAACGCTGCCGTTTTATGCCTGCAGTCCGGACGAAGACGACCAAAAGCTGCTTCGCCGGCTTCGCGCGGCGAAAAACGTCACAGTGCGAAATGACCCTGACGGCCGGTCCCGCCTGAATGTGAACATTTTCGACGGAAACATTATCGTGACCGATTTCGGTGATACCCCGCCGCTTGGCAACATTCAGACGGACAGCCTCCCTTCCGCCTATGAAAAGTGGAGAGAGACCAAGCTTGCGAAAGAACTAAGTTGCCACTGCCCGAATGTCCGGTGCCTCGGACCGAATGTTCTTGTCAAAAACAGTTATTATCAGGATACAGACTTCACAAAACGTCAAGCCAGGAGTTAGATGCGGATGAAAGAAACACTTACGGAGATTTTTCAAAATAAAATCGTCGATATTCTCCTCGTTGCCGTTATCCTTTGGATCGGTGTCTTTATCATCAACCGGCTGGTACAGCTATTTTTTAAACGGACGGATTTTATTGAAGAAAAAAAGGAAAAAACGATTGAAAGCCTTGTCCGTTCTGTCACCCAGTATACGGCGACAATTGGTTTTATCTTTTACGTTATTTCTTTATTTGTGCATGATTTCGGCAAGATATTGGCCGGGGCGGGCGTAGCAGGTATCGTGATCGGTTTTGGCGCCCAATCGCTGATCAAAGATGTGCTGGCTGGTGTGTTCTTAATATATGAACGCCAGCTGCACAAAGGCGATTATGTCACCGTCAACAACTTGTTCAACGGGACAGTGGAGGAAATCGGCCTCCGCTCGCTGCAAATCCGGGAATGGAGCGGGAAGCTGCTCACCATCAGCAACGGCGAGGTCAGACAAATAGAGAACTATAATATTGATTTTATGCGGATTACCGAATCCTTTCTTATCAGCTTTAAAGAAGATCCGGACCGCGTGTACAGCGTGTTGGAAGAGGCATGTGACATGCTGAATGAAGAGCTTCGTGATTCATTGAAGCGGGATGAATTCGGCAATCCGACAGAACCGTTTCAAATCCACGGCATCACCGCATTGAATAAAATCAATCGCGGTGTCGAATTTACGGTTAAAGGCATGGTGAAAGATGATGATTATTTCAGTGCCAGCCTTGCAGTCAGGCGGGTTCTCGTTCGCCAGCTCTACCAAAACAATGTGCAAATGCTTGAGGAAGCGGTCCGAATCGAGAGAACCCAATAAACAAAAAAACTGATTCCGAGTTGGAATCAGTTTTTTATTTATCTTGGCAGTGAGGAAAGCTGAAAGCCAAATGTGACATGATCTTGAACCGGAATCCACGCGCCGATGCCCTGTGACGTGACATTTTTCACGACGAGTTTTCGTTTATTTCCTTTCAGCACTAAGTACACTTCTCCGTAAGTCACTTTTCCTTTTTCATTCACAGCCGGTGCATATGCATGTAAATAACCGATTTTTTTAGGAGCAACTTTATAAATCTGATCCCGTTTTGTGCCAGCCCCAATGACCGTCTCAAATGCAAGCGGAAGGTTCGTTTTCTTCATTGCTTTTTGCATCATCATGCTTTTGACATCTTCCGCATTTGGAACTTTAGCTGTCAGGCCGCCCTTCACTCTGTACTGCTGTTCCTGGGCATAATGCATTTCAGCCGTTTCTTTCCCGCCGCGGTTATCCGCACGGTTTGTATTGATTTTTTTATATTCCCAGTTTGCGACTGTTTCATTTGATTCATAGCCGAGCGCCCATTTCCCGAGAAATATTGTCGCCCGGTACCCTACTGCAAGCGGTGTGCCGGATATGTTGGATTCATTCAGCATTTTGATGAGATGCGGATTTTCAATCTTCACCTCAGAATGATCGAGCAATTCCTTTGCCAGCTTGCTCGGCTGAAGCATTGGCTGATCCTGTGAAGCATTCGGATACGTGTTTTCCTTTGAAATGCTTGCGACAGAATTAGGAACCTTAAACTGCTTTTTCGCGTGGATGGGCTGAACGCCGAAAAAACTAAAGAATAACAACACGATAAGTGTGGAATGAAATAGCTTTTTCATCATATCACTCTTTCTATGGCATTTTCCCTTAGTCTTTTCATCCCGCTTTGTTGTTATCCATCATTTTTTCAGGTTAAAGAAGGAAAAAGCCGATCGCCATAATGACATATGCAGCAAGCAGTGTCGCCCCTTCAAACCAGTTGGAATCCCCGTCATTCGAAATCGCGATCATCAAGAGAACCGCTGATACCATCGCGACGAGCTCAGGCAATGTAAATACAAGCGGCATGCTTGTCGGAAAAAAGATAGAACAGATGACGAGAACCGGTGCGACAAACATAGCGATCTGCAGCGTAGAGCCGACTGCAATTTCAACCGCAATGTCCATTTTATTTTTGAAGGCCATAATAATCGCTGACGCGTGCTCCGCCGCATTTCCTACAATCGCCACGATGATGACCCCGATAAACAGCTCGCTCCACCCGAACTGTTCAGCCACCGAGTGAAAGGTATGGACCAGGTTTTCGGATATGTATGCAACCACAATCGTTGCCGCAAACAAGACAATCGTCGCAACCTTCCCTGACCATTCCGGCTCTTCCTCTTCTTCAGTCTGAGCGGCATTATTCGGCTGATAAACGCCCCGATGCGTGACAAGTTTAAAGTACAGCGCCGCCACATACAACAGAATCATAATGATGCTGATGCCGATGCTTAAATTGAGCTTGCTGGCGTTTCCCATACCAACAGAGAATACCTCCGGAATCACAAAGGCGACAATGATGGCAAAAATCAGAAGCCCGGAGTTATGGCGGGCATCATGGATATTAAATTCCTGCCGCTTATATTTTAAACCGCCGACAAAAAACGATAGGCCCGCTACCAGCAACAGGTTTCCCAGCACTGAACCGGTTAAAGAGGCAAGCACGATTCCTGTCAGGCCTTCTTTTAATGCAAAAAGGGAAATAATCAGCTCCACCGCATTCCCGAAGGTTGCATTCAACAATCCGCCGATACGCGGTCCTGCAATGATGGACAGTGATTCTGTCGCCCTCCCCATATAGCTTGCAAGCGCGATAATCGTCACGCAATAAACGGCAAATAGAACCGCGGAAGGCCAATGCATCAAACTGCCAATCACAGAAAGCGGAACACCGGCCGCCACTAAAATAAAAAAGATACGATTCATGGTGAAATAGCTCCTTTTTTATGACTTGTTTTATTTTTATTCTTCACAAAAACCTTCATGATTACACGAGGGCAAATGTTTAGCTTGATATAGGCTTTTTTCAGGTTGCCTGCTTTTGGAAAACATTGTACGATCAACATAGATTCTACATAAGGAGAACTGACACGATGTCACGATTTCATTTCTTTATCCTTGTCTTGCTCGTATCCATTTCCGGGTTTTCACAAGGCATGCTGCTGCCTGTCATTTCAATCATTTTTGAAACAAATGGAGAATCCGCTGCTATCAACGGCCTGCACGCGACCGGGCTGTATATCGGTGTGCTTTTGGCTTCGCCGTTTATGGAAGCGCCGCTCAGAAAGCTCGGGTTCAAGCCGCTGATCGTCATGGGCGGAAGCATTGTCATTTTAAGCTTATTCGGATTTATTTGGCTTCAGTCAGTTTGGGTCTGGTTCCTGCTTCGCCTGTTCATTGGAATCGGCGACCACATGCTTCACTTTTCTACGCAAACGTGGGTGACCTCCATGTCATCAAAACAAAATCGCGGAAGAAACCTGTCTATTTATGGGCTTTCCTTTGGCCTTGGCTTTGCCGCAGGCCCGTTCATGGTGCCGCTTGTCAAACTGAGTCCGTCGCTTCCTTTTATCGTATCCGGCTGCATCAGTCTGTTTGCGTGGCTTTTTGTTTTCTTTCTACAAAATGCATACCCGGAAACCAGTCCTCATGAAACCAAATCAGACAATAGTTTCAGGCGATTTTATCAGGCCATGCTGTTTGGATGGGTTGCCTTTATGCCTACATTTGGCTATGGCTTTCTGGAAACGGCGCTGAACGGAAGCTTTCCGGTGTACGCGCTCCGTTTGGGGATATCAGTAGACGCAGTAGCGATCATCCTTCCCGCATTTGCGATTGGAAGCATTATCTTTCAGTTTCCGCTCGGCATCCTCAGCGATAGATACGGCAGGCGGAATGTGCTGCTGGTGATTTTACTGACTGGGGCTCTTTGCTTTTTCATCGCCGGTGTATTTCCTTCGCCCTACGTGATCGGCGGCTGCTTTTTTATTGCAGGAATGGCAGTCGGATCAACCTTTACACTTGGCATCAGCTATATGACAGATCTTCTTCCGCCTCATCTCCTGCCGGCAGGAAACCTGCTTTGCGGCATTACATTCAGTCTCGGCAGCATCCTCGGCCCGGTTGCCGGCGGCTGGTATATGCAGACATTTGAAAGCGCAAACTTGTTCTACTTCATTACTCTCACGCTTAGCGCTGTGTGGCTGGCCCTTGTGCTGGGAAAACCGAAAAGCTGGTCACCGGCTGAAACCTATTCTTCATCTTCTTAATCAAAAAGCCTCCTGACATCATGTCAGGAGGCTTTTATGCTAATGGTAGCCGTTTTGTCCGTTGGCGCTTCCGCTTGTTTTATGGCTCGATTTGCTTTTCGAATTTTGTTTGTTATGGCTTCCGCCTTTTTTCGTATGCTTGGTCATCACGATATCCCCCCGACTTCTTTTTGAACCGAAGTTCGTTTATAGGGTGCGCTAATGGTAGGGATTTTCATCAGGAAGCTTTTTACGTTTATGTAAAAGAGCGTTGATTTCTCCGCCTAGGATAATTAAAATGCCGCTCAAGTAAAACCAAATCATCAGAACGATGATTCCCCCGATGCTCCCGTAAGTGGCGCTATAGTTCGCAAACGTGCTGACGTAAAATGAAAACAATGTGCTGACAATGATCCAGCCGATGGTCGCAAAGACCGCACCCGGCATGACAAACCGGAGAGACAGCTTTTTGTTCGGCGCAATCACATACAGCGCGGAAAAAACAATCAACAGCACAAGCGGGCTGACACCCCAGCGAATGGCGGCCCAGACGGATAAAAACAGATCCGACGCGCCGACAAAGTCAGAAGCGAGCCTTCCAATCTCCCGGCCAAATACCGGCAGAAGCAAAGCCACTAAAATCGTAAATACCATGGCAATCGTCAAAAAAATCGAGGTAAGACGAACAATGATAAAAGAGCGGTTTTCTTCCACATCATACGCGTGGTTTAGCGACCGGACGATCGCGTTCATACCATTAGACGCAGACCATAATGCGGCGATAATCCCGAATGACAGCAAACCGCCATTTCGATTATTTAAGGTTTGATGGGTAATGGATTCAACGAGTGACATCGCACTGGCGGGAGCATATTGTTCTATGACTCCTAAAACATCATCGGTAGAAAGCGGAAGATACGCGGTGAGCGTCAGCATAAAAATCAAAAACGGAAACAGTGACAATAGAAAAAAATACGCCAGCTCCGCTGATTTACTTTGTCCTTCATGAAGGGTGTATCTGCTGAAAAGCTCTTTCAAAAAACTCATGTCGTCTCACCTCGCATGTTTGATCATTTTTTTGAAAAATGCTCTTTCGTTTCTTGCACAAGTTCCATCACTTGCGGTGTTGTTTTCTTCAGCTCTTTCACCTGCTGATTCACAAAGTCGACTTCCTTTGAAAGCGTTTGGGCGAGCTTCTTGGCCTCATCCACTTTTGTGATGACAGTGTTTTTTAACAGCTCTGGGTTGCTTTTGTACAGTGAAAGTTTATGCTTGCATGTCAGCCATCTCATGCCGCACGCCTGTCTTGTCGGTTTATGGAGCAGTGATAATGCCGCGCCTGCCGCAGCTCCGAGAAATATCCCTTTCAGCATTAAACGTTCGTTGTTCATGCAAATTCTCCTTTCACTCACAATTGTTTTTCTTTTTGAATAGACGCAAGCAGATGTTCACAGCCCGATTTGATTAATTGGCAGACTTCTTCAAAATTCCCTGTGTAGTAAGGATCGGGAACGTCGGCAAGATCTGAATCTTCTACATAGTCCAAAAGCCTTTTGATATGCGAGGTGTTTTTAAATCCCGCCATGCTTCTGAGACTTCCGATATTTTCTGCATCCATTGCAATGATGTAATCAAAATCGTCCAGATCCTGTTCGCTGACTTGACGCGCCAGCATGCCATCAAAGCTGATTCCTTCTCTGCGCAATATCTCCTGCGTTCCCTCATGCGGCGGATTGCCGACGTGCCAGCCGCCGATTCCCGCTGAGTCCGCCTTAATTTTCCCCTCTAATCCTTTTTTGGCTGTCAGGTCACGAAAAATCGCTTCCGCCATCGGAGATCGGCAAATGTTTCCTAAACAAACAAATAACACGCTTATCATGTTGTCCAACCTCCCTATTCTTTGCCCCTATTTCTCTAAAAAGAAACCTTCATGAATATCTTAGTAGGATGTTCATTTCCTTTTCAACTGATGTCTTCACTTTTTTGGAATTAAAAGCCTCCTTTTAGAATAGGGTTTTTTTCTGATGGAATTCTGTTAGAATAAAACATACCTATATTGCGCATAGAAAGGATGGAACCATTTGTCCAGCCCAAATACAGAAACATTAACTCAAATGATTGAAGAAATTTCCCAAAAGCTGAACATGCTGAACGTCGGCGTAATCAAAGCGGAGGATTTCAGTGATGAGAAGATTGAAGACCTCACGTACCTTCACAGCATGGTGATGAAAAAAGAATCATTCAGCCCAAGTGAAATGCAGGCGATTGCTCAAGAATTAGCCTCGCTTCGTAAATAATGGAGACTGGCCGGAAACTCGGCGAGTCTTTTTTATCATTTCCCCAAACCAATTTTCCTTAGAACAGTAAACAGTAAAGTGTTCGAATAAGATTTGAAGGAGTACAAGCATGCAAACGACATCTATTAAAACAGCATCCGGAATGTATATCAACTACTTCTTTCTGGGGATGGTCAACATCATTCTCGCATCCAATATGTCCTCATTAACAAAACAGTGGAATACCGATCCGACCGGCATCAGTTATGTCATTGCCGCTATCGGGTTTGGCAAACTGCTGACATACGGCATTTCCGGAGTTCTATCAGATAAAATCGGCAGAAAGCCGCTTGTTGTCGCTTCTGCGGGAATTATGGCCGTCTTTTTAGTCGGTATTCCTTTATCACCAAGCTATGAGCTGGCGTTTGTGTTCGCCTTATTAGCCGGAGTCGCAAATTCAGCGATGGATGCCGGAACATATCCGGCCCTAACCGAGCTCTTTCCGTCTGCTTCCGGTTCGGCGAATGTCTTGGTCAAAGCCTTTATGTCTGTCGGGGCCGCACTTTTGCCGCTTTTGATCACATTTTTAGCAGACCACAGCATGTTTTACGGATTTGCTTTTTATCTGCCGGCAGCGGTCTATCTCCTGAATATTATTTATTTATCAACGCTTTCGTTTCCTAAAAAACATAAGAAACCAACGAATAGCGGCCAACAGGAATCTCCCGTTTTCTTGTCTGAACCCGTTTTTCAGAAAGAAGGCACCGCACTGATTATCATCGGTTTTACATCCACGGCTTTATTTACGGTTTCTCAAATCTGGCTCCCGAGCTACGCGCAAAAGGCAGCCGGTTTAGCTGAATCAGCATCCGTACAATTGCTGAGCTATTATAGTATAGGATCTCTGGCATCTGTTTTATTATTAGCCGTTTTGCTGAACAGATGGGTCAAACCTGTCTTCATAACGCTCTTATATCCTATTATTACTTTATGTACGCTCGCAGTCATGCTGACCGTTCATATCCCAGTTGTGCTGGACATCACTGCCTTTTTCTTAGGCTTTTCAACTGCGGGTGTGTTTCAAATTACCATTACGTTAATGACAGAGCTTTTCTGGAAGCGAAAAGGAACCGTTACCGGAATTGTAGCGACCGCTTCAAGCCTTGCATCGATTCTGCTGCCGATTGCAACAGGGCTTATCGCAAAAGCGGGGGGCATCGCCCATATTTTCATATTCGACTTCGGCATTGCGGTCATCGGAACGGCTGCAGCTGCTTTCTTGTATTACAGGTACAAGAAACTGACAGGTGCTCAAGCCTAAGCAACAAAAAAACGGACGCCCAAGAGCGTCCGTTTTTTCTTATTTCTCAAGCAATGCCAATGACTCGCGGTTAAATGCCGGTATATCGTCCGGTGTGCGGCTAGTGACCAATTGATCTTGGCAAACAACCACTTCCTTGTCCACAACGTCGGCACCGGCGTTTTCCATGTCAACACGAATGGACGTATAGCCTGTCGCTTTTCGGCCGTCGAGCGCTTTCGCATTGATTAAAAGCTGCGGGCCATGGCAAATAGCGAATACCGGCTTTTTGTCAGTCATAAACGCTTTTGCAAATTGGACGAAACGATCGTCAGCGCGAAGCTGGTCTGGTGAAAATCCTCCGGGAATCAAAAGCGCATCAAAGTCTGAAGGGTTTACGTCGTCAATGGACGCGTCAACCGTCACTTCAGCATTTCCCTGCTTGCCTTTTACTGTTTTTCCTTTCTCATTTTCAATGACAGTCAGTTCATGTCCCGCTTCTTTAAAGGCTTTCGCAGGCTCAGTGTACTCGCTGTCCTCAAAATAATCTGTCAAAACAACTGCAATTTTTTTCCCCATGATTCATAACCTCCCGCTTTATATGTCTACATAAAACACTCTACCCCAGCCACACTAAAATAAACATTCCGCGATTGTGACAAACGATAAGCATAAGTACCCAGTATTTGTCGTTTGATACTGCTACATAATACTCATTTTTCTCCCTTTTACAATAATCATAAAGAAACACCTACAAATAGTTACAAAATATTCTTACAATAGGAGCTGTAATACAAATTTCGTTGAAAGGTGGAGAACTGGTGAGAATACAGAAAAGACGAACACACGTCGAAAACATTCTCCGTATTCTTTTGCCCCCAATTATGATACTTAGCCTAATCCTCCCAACACCACCCATTCATGCAGAAGAAAGCGCGGCTCCTCAGGTGCATCTGAATATTTTGGCTACGACTGATATTCATGCCAACATGATGGATTACGATTACTACAGCGACAAAGAAACGGCGGATTTCGGTCTGGCGAGAACAGCGCAATTGATCCAAAAGCACCGCGAGCAAAACCCTAACACCCTGCTTGTGGATAACGGCGACTTGATTCAAGGGAATCCGCTGGGTGAATACGCGGTGAAATATCAAAAAGACGACATTATCTCCGGCACGAAAACCCATCCGATTATCAGCGTCATGAATGCGCTGAAATACGACGCCGGAACGCTTGGCAATCATGAATTCAACTACGGGCTCGACTTTCTCGACGGCACAATCAAAGGAGCCGATTTCCCGATTGTAAATGCCAACGTCAAAACAACTAGCGGTGAAAACCGTTATACGCCGTATGTGATTAATGAAAAAACCCTCATTGATGAAAACGGTAATGAGCAAAAAGTAAAAGTCGGCTACATAGGCTTTGTCCCGCCGCAAATCATGACATGGGACAAAAAGAATCTCAAGGGGCAGGTGCAGGTGCAGGATATCGTAGAATCCGCCAATGAAACGATCCCGAAAATGAAGGCGGAAGGCGCAGATGTCATTATTGCCCTCGCCCACACCGGCATTGAAAAGCAGTCACAATCAACAGGTGCAGAAAACGCCGTGTTTGACCTTGCCACCAAAACGAAAGGCATTGACGCGATTATCTCGGGCCATCAGCACGGACTCTTTCCTTCCGCCGAGTATGCGGGTGTTGCTCAGTTCGATGTGGAAAAGGGAACAATTAACGGCATTCCTGTCGTCATGCCAAGCAGCTGGGGCAAATATTTAGGCGTGATTGACCTCAAGCTTGAAAAGGCGGACGGCTCATGGAAGGTAGCAGATTCCAAAGGAAGTATTGAATCCATTGCCGGCAACGTCACATCAAGAAACGAAACCGTTACAAACACCATTCAGCAAACACACCAAAACACACTGGAGTATGTCCGAAAGCCAGTCGGCAAAACCGAAGCAGATATTAACAGCTTCTTTGCACAGGTCAAAGATGATCCTTCCATTCAGATCGTGACTGACGCGCAAAAATGGTATGCCGAAAAAGAAATGAAGGATACCGAGTACAAGAACCTGCCGATTTTATCCGCTGGAGCGCCGTTTAAAGCAGGCGGCAGAAACGGAGCCAATTACTATACAAACATTCCAGCCGGAGATCTTGCGATTAAAAATGTCGGTGACTTGTATCTTTACGATAATACTGTTCAAATCGTCAAGCTGACAGGCAGCGAGGTCAAGGACTGGCTGGAGATGTCAGCAGGCCAATTCAATCAAATTGATCCAGCCAAAGGCGGCGATCAGGCCTTGCTGAACGAGAATTTCCGCTCCTATAATTTTGACGTGATTGACGGTGTCACATATCAGGTCGATGTGACAAAACCGGCTAAATACAATGAGAACGGAAAAGTGATCAATGCGGATTCATCCCGGATCATCAACCTTTCCTATGAAGGCAAGCCGATCAACCCAAGCCAGGAATTTCTCGTGGTCACCAATAACTATCGTGCGTCCGGAGGCGGCGGTTTCCCTCATTTGACGAGCGATAAAATTGTCCACGGCTCTGCGGTTGAAAACAGGCAGGTGCTGATGGATTACATTATTGAACAAAAAACAGTCAATCCAAAAGCAGACAACAACTGGTCAATCGCGCCTGTTTCCGGCACGAATCTGACGTTTGAATCATCGCTTTTGGCCAAGCCATTTGCCGATAAAGCAGACGACGTCGCTTTTGTAGGCAAGTCTGCGAATGAAGGCTATGGTGTGTATAAGCTGCAATTCGATGATGATTCAAATCCAGATCCTCCTAAAGACGGACTGTGGGATCTGACCGTCATGCACACCAATGATACGCACGCACATCTCGATGATGCAGCGAGACGAATGACGAAAATCAACGAAGTACGCAGCGAAACAAATCACAACATTCTCCTTGATGCGGGAGATGTGTTTTCCGGCGATCTGTATTTTACAAAATGGAACGGATTGGCCGATCTGAAAATGATGAACATGATGGGCTATGACGCCATGACCTTCGGGAACCATGAATTTGACAAAGGCCCGACAGTGCTTTCTGATTTTCTAAGCGGAAACAGCGCGACCGTTGATCCGGCGAACCGCTATCACTTTGAAGCGCCGGAATTTCCGATTGTCAGCGCAAACGTAGATGTGTCAAATGAGCCCAAACTGAAATCATTTGTCAAAAAACCGCAAACCTTTACCGCAGGTGAAAAGAAAGAGGCCGGCATCCATCCTTACATTCTGTTAGACGTTGACGGGGAGAAAGTCGCCGTATTCGGCCTGACAACGGAAGATACGGCCACCACATCAAGCCCGGGCAAAAGCATCGTATTCAATGATGCCTTTGAAACAGCACAAAACACCGTCAAAGCGATTCAGGAAGAAGGACAGGTAAATAAAATTATTGCTTTAACCCATATCGGTCATAACCGTGATCTTGAGCTAGCCAAAAAAGTAAAAGGCATTGACTTGATCATCGGCGGACACACTCACACCCTCGTTGACAAAATGGAGGTCGTAAACAACGAAGAACCGACGATCGTGGCGCAGGCAAAAGAATACGGCCAATTCTTGGGGCGCGTTGATGTCGCGTTTGATGAAAATGGCGTTGTGCAAACAGACAAATCAAATCTGAGCGTGCTGCCAATTGATGAGCATACAGAAGAAAACGCAGAAGCAAAACAAGAGCTTGATCAGTTCAAAAGTGAATTAGAAGACGTGAAAAATGAAAAAGTCGGCTATACGGATGTGGCGCTTGACGGCCAGCGTGAGCATGTGCGCACGAAGGAAACAAATCTCGGAAACTTCATTGCGGACGGTATGCTGGCAAAAGCGAAAGAAGCAGCCGGCGCCAGAATAGCGATAACAAATGGCGGCGGCATCAGAGCCGGCATTGACAAAGGGGATATCACACTCGGCGATGTGCTCAACGTGATGCCGTTCGGCAATACGCTTTACGTGGCCGATTTAACCGGAAAACAAATTAAAGAAGCCCTTGAACAAGGCCTAAGCAATGTGGAAAATGGAGGCGGCGCTTTCCCTCAGGTGGCCGGAATCGAATATACCTTTACATTAAACAACAAACCTGGACACCGTGTGTTAGAAGTGAAAATTGAATCGCCTAACGGAGACAAAGTTGCTATAAATACGGATGATACCTACCGCGTGGCAACAAATAATTTTGTCGGTGCCGGAGGAGACGGATATTCTGTCTTTACAGAAGCCTCCCATGGTGAAGACCTTGGCTACGTTGATTATGAGATTTTCACCGAACAGCTGAAAAAACTAGGAAACAAGGTCTCTCCTAAGCTTGAAGGACGGATCAAAGAAGTATTCCTGCCGACAAAGCAGGAGGACGGCAGCTGGACACTTGATGAAGACAAATTTGCGATTTACGCTAAAAATGCCAACACGCCGTTTGTCTATTATGGAACACATGAAGGATCTCAAGAGAAGCCTATCAATCTTAAAATGAAAAAAGATCAGGTCAAACTTTTGAAAGAAAGAGAATCAGATCCTTCATTGACAGTGTTCAACTACTGGTACAGCATGAAGATGCCAATGGCGAACCTTAAATCAGCAGACACTGCAATCGGAATCAAGTCGACGGGAGAATTGGATGTGTCACTGGCAGATGTATATGACTTTACAGTGAAGCAAAAAGGAAAAGAAATAAAATCATTCAAGGAGCCCGTTCAGCTTTCGCTTCGCATGTTTGATATTGAAGAAGCCCATAACCCTGCCATTTATCATGTCGACAGGAAAAAGAAAGCTTTCATAAAGACAGATCACGGATCAGTTGACGATGATATGGTGACAGGATATACAAACCACTTCAGCGAATACACGATCTTAAATTCCGGAGAGAACAACAAACCGCCTGCATTCCCGTCAGATCAACCGACAGGCGGTGATGACGGCAATCATGGCGGCGGCCCCGACAAACCAGGCGGAAAACAGCCAACTGACGGAAACGGAGGAAATGATACGCCTCCCGGCACTCAACCGACTAACGGCTCTGGAGGAAACGGTTCGGGCGGATCAGGAACAGACGGTCCGGCTGGCGGCCTGCTTCCGGACACAGCCACATCCATGTACTCGATCCTGTTGGCCGGATTTCTGATCAGCGCACTCGGCACCGCAATGTACTTACATCAGAGGAGAAAACAGAATAGAGCGAATCAGGCATAAAAAAGAGCTGCTCGCTTAGCGAGCAGCTTTCTTTATTTAAACCCACTTCACAACATCTTCAACAGCAGATCTTGTTTTCGGACGAGGGTCTCTCACTCGGTAGCCAAATGCCACCATCACAGAAATATCAAAGCTTCCGTTTTCCAGAAGGCCTTCTTCTTCAAGAATACGGTGAATGTGATCGTACTGGAAGCCTTCGATCGGGCAGGAATCAACACCGATTTGCGCAGCGGCAGTCATCATGTTGCCAAGCGCGATATAGGTTTGTTTTGATGCCCAGTCAAACAATGTTCTGTCACTTTCAAGCAAATGCAAATCGTTTTTCTGGAATTCTTCTGTTTTGCTTAAATAGCCTTCGTATACGTCTTGAGGCATTTGTTTTACTTCTTTTAAATGACGTTTGATGTAGTCCGCATTATATTTGATATCCTTCGCTGTACGCGCAAGAATCAGGACGAAATGGCTTGCGGTCGGCAGCTGCTTTTGCGCGCCCCATGTGTATTCACGAAGCTTCTCGCGGAAATCCGGATTTTGGACGACGACAAATTTCCAAGGCTCAAGGCCGAGTGAGCTCGGAGACAGTCTTCCTGTTTCTAAAATAAATTCAAAATCGCTGTCTGACACTTTTTTATTCGGGTCAAATTCCTTAGTCGCATGCCTGAAATTGTATGCATCCAGAATTTGTTTCTTTAGATCTGCCATGTAAAACACCTCTCCTTTAGGTTACTCTCATCTCTATTGTAGCCATTATGATAAAAAGTAAAAGTACGCACATTTTTGTTGGATAGTATCAATTTTGATACCAAACAAAAAAGCGCGCTGCCGCAGGCAGGCGCCTCTCTCATTTCCCCCGCCGCGCAAAATCAACAAATCGGAATTTGTCGAGACGGTGTCTGCTTTCCGTATATTGAAACAAACTGGTATCCTCCAAAAAGACGTAGTTTCTCACCACGACCATATGGTCATAGCCGCGTAAATCGAGCAGCTCTCTGTCCTCGTCCGTACACGGCTCGGCGACAATTTCTTTTTGGGCGTAACTGATCGAAAGACCGAGCTCTCCTTCTATATATTCATATATGGAGTTTTCACAAATTTCTTTCGTCAAGTGAGGGACATGCTTTCTGAAAAAGTAATCCTTGTCCAAAATCACATGTTCCCCGTCAATCTTTCTAGACCTGATGACTTCCCAAATGTCGTCATCCAGATTGGCCCGGAGCTGTTTTTGGATCAGCTCTGACGGAGGCTCCAGCCCGAATTTGTGTACAGTTGTTTTCGTTTCTTTGCCAAGCGTTTGCGCGAGCTCCTTGAAGCTGACAAGGCCCGAAACGGGAAACTGCATTTTTTCACGATTGAGCACGACGGATCCTTTTCCCCTGATTTTCTGGATATAACCGTTTTGCGCGAGCATATGAAGCGCCTTTCGGACCGTTTCTCTTGATGTACCGTACTGTGCGGTCAACTCATGTTCAGACGGAAGAATCTCCTCCGCTTTCCATCGGCCGCCTTCAATTTGCTGTGCGATGTCTTTATAAATTGTGATGAATTTATTCACCTTCATTATGGACCACCCAGCTTAGTTTAACACGGTTTCGTTAAACGATAAACAATGGACTCATACGGGCGAAGCGTCATGTTCTGAAGCCCTTCCCTTTCTTCATCGTTCGTCAACAGCACCTCTGCCTTCCATTCGTCAGGCGCTAAAGAGTCCGGCAGTGTAAAGGCCGCCTCTGTCCCGTAAAAATTATTGATCACGAGCAGCTTTTCATTGCTGCCGTGTCTGAGATACGCAAAAATGTTCGGGTCATCCTTTGCGATTATCTCATACGTACCCTCTGTCACAATGTCATACATTTTGCGAATCTGAATCAATTTTTGATAATGGTAAAACACCGAATTCTGATCCCTCAGCGCCGCTTCAGCATTGATTTCCCGGTAATTTCCTGCAACCGGTATCCATGGTGTGCCCGTTGTAAAACCGCCATTCTCCGTAGCATCCCACTGAACGGGGGTTCTGGAATTGTCACGGGATTTCGCCTGTAAAATGGCTGTGATCTCTTGATCAGCCATTCCTTTGTCCTTAAAGGCGTGATACATGTTCAGCGATTCGACATCCCGATAGGAGCTTATGTCAGTGAACTTCGGATTCGTCATCCCCAGCTCCTCGCCCTGATAAATATAAGGCGTGCCCTGCATCATATGAATGGCCGTAGCAAGCATTTTCGCCGATTTCACCCTATATGCGCCATCATCTCCATATCTTGATACAACGCGCGGCTGATCATGATTGCACCAGAACAGAGCGTTCCATCCCCCTCCTGCGTGCATCCCCGTTTGCCAGTCGGATAGGATCTCCTTCAGCTTCAAAAAGTCAAACGGCGCCAAGGCCCATTTTTCGCCGTTAGGATAGTCAACCTTGAGATGATGGAAGCTGAATGTCATATCAAGTTCTTTATTGTCAGGATTCGTATACCGGATACAGTGGTCTACGGTTGTTGAAGACATCTCACCGACCGTCATGCTGTCGTAATGCGAAAACACCTTTTCGTTCATTTCATGCAGAAATTCGTGTACCCGCGGCCCATCAGTGTAAAAAGAGCGGCCGTCGCCTTCCTCCGCATTCGGAAAGCGCTGATCTTTAGAAATCAGGTTGATGACATCAAGCCTAAAGCCGTCTATTCCCTTTTCAAACCAAAAATGCATCATGTCATAGACATGCTTTCTGACCTCTTCATTTTCCCAATTCAAATCAGCCTGCGTCACATCAAACAGATGCAAATAGTATTGGCCTGATGCTTCGTCAAGCTCCCATGCCGAGCCGCCGAATTTCGATTCCCAGTTCGTCGGAACAGAACCGTTTTCCTGCGGGTCTTTCCATATATAAAAATCACGGTACGGGCTGTCTATTGAAGAGATCGCCTCGCGAAACCATTTGTGCTCTGTTGACGTATGATTGACAACAAGATCCATGACGACTTTCAGGTCTCTTTTATGTGCTTCGGACACTAGCCGCTCAAAATCCTCCATCGTTCCGTATTCAGGATAAATCGAGTAATAATCACGAATATCGTACCCATTATCATGTTGCGGAGAATCATAAATCGGCGTCAGCCAAAGCACATCCACCTGAAGTGTTTTTAAGTAATCAAGCTTTTCAATAATGCCGTTCAGATCGCCGACACCGTTTCCTGTTGTATCGTTAAAGCTTTTCGGATAAATTTGATAAACCACAGCTTTTTTCCACCATGGCGTTTGTTCTGTTTTCATCTGTTTCCACCACCATATTTAAATTGAAAACGGGAAAAGGGAACGTTCAACACGTCCCGCTCCCCATTTGTTATTTATGTTTGAATCTCGCATACGCGTATGTTCCGGCAAACGGCACGATTAATACAATAGCCATCCCGATTGCAAACGCGCCCCAGTACTGGCTCATGATTGAGAAAATCCCCGGCACACCGCCGACACCGACGGAGCTTGCCAGCACACCTTGAGAAGAAATATACATTCCGGCCAGGCCAGAGCTGACCATTGCAATGATAAACGGGAATCTGTATCGCAGATTCACCCCAAAGATGGCAGGCTCTGTAATGCCAAGATAAGCAGAAATCCCTGATGTGAGGGAGAGGCCTTTTTGTTTCTCATCCTTCACGATAAACATCATGGCCAGAGCCGCCGAACCTTGTGCGATATTAGAAAGCGCCAGCATCGGCCATAAAAAGGTGCCGCCGAGCTTTGAACCGATGAGCTGCAGGTCGACTGCAAGAAACGTGTGGTGCATACCGGTAATCACGAGCGCTGAGTAGAAACCGCCATATAACAGACCGCCCAGTGCGGCAAAAGAACCGAACACCGAGATAAGCCCTGAAGTCAGTACATTACCGATCGCAAATGTAATCGGGCCGATAATGATAAAAGAGGCAAATCCTGTTAAGAGAAGCGTAATTGGTGCGACAACGAGCAGCTGTATGCCCTCAGGTGTGCGTTTTGTTAAAAATACCTCAATCTTCGCCAGCATATAAGAAGCAAGCAAAATTGGGAGCACCTGGCCCTGATAGCCGACTTTCTGCACCTCTAGGCCGAATAGATTCCATACCGGGATCTCTCCGCTTTGTTCTGCAGCGCCATATCCCCACGCATTCAGCAAATCAGGATGCACGAGCATAACCCCGAGCACAATGCCGAGGAGCGGATTGCCGCCGAACCGCTTGACGGCAGACCATCCGATTAACGCAGGCAAAAACGTAAAGGCCGTGCCTGCAATCAGGTTAATCATATTAGCAAGATCCGCCCACTGCGGATAAACCTGCACAATCGATTTTGTGCTGAAGAAAATGCCTTCCGCCGTTAAAATGTTATTGATCCCCATTAAAAGACCCGCCGTGACAATCGCAGGCAATATTGGAATAAAAATATCTGCAAGCGTTTTCACAGCACGCTGCAAAGGATTCATATTTTTTTCTGAGGCCTTCTTCACTTCATCCTTTGTTGACTCGCCAATCCCCGTTTCCTTAACCAGTTCAGCGTATACTTTATTGACAGTTCCCTGGCCGATTACGACCTGAAACTGTCCGTTTGTCGAGAATGATCCCTTTACCACATCAATTTGATCAAGCATCTCTTGGTCAACCTTGCTTTCATCTATTAAAGCAAAACGCAAACGTGTAACACAATGAGTTGCCGCTGCAATATTTTCAGCACCGCCGACTGCTTCGACAATCTGACGTGCCGATTTGTTCAGTTCCCCCATGCCAACCCCTCCGTAACCGTTTTTATAACTTGTATATACAACTTATAATCATATTGTATTCCTGTATATACAGGTAGTCAACACTTTTTTATAGCGCTTTCATCCTAGTCTGGAATATATGAAACAGACAAGGTTACCCTAAAAGTCACAAGCACTTATTGTGACATTAAAAAGCAGGGTGAGCCTCTATGAATAAACGCGACAAAGCGCTTCAGCTCATCAAAGAGCTTGAAGACAATCAGGACAGACCGATCTCTCCTGATTTGAAGGAAAACCTCGATAATCTGACCTTATTAACAGAAGGCTGCTCAGACATCGTATTTAGACAATTTGACTTTGGAAACGGGCTGTGCGGATTTATTGTTTATGTCGAAGGAATTGTAAAATCTGAACATATTCAGGATCACGCCCTCCGCCCTTTCTTAATGCATTTGACGGATCAAATAGATGAACATGAAGCTGCGCTGCAAAATACTCTATCCATTTCAAGTGTTGCAATAGAAACGAGTATGAGCAAAGTGGCTGCATCCATCATTGAGGGGAACGCGGTTTTATTTGCCGACAGGCACTCAAAAGGCCTGATCTTAAATATAAAAGGCGGACAAAGAAGAAGCATTGAAGAGCCGATAACAGAATCGACCATCAGAGGGTCAAGAGAGGGCTTCACTGAAAGCCTCAGGGTCAATACCGCTCTTGTGCGCTTTCGCGTCAAAACGTTTCAGCTTAAAATGATCTCGTTTAAAATTGGTACCAAAACCAAAACCGATGTTGTCTTGGCCTATATTGACGGGCTTGCCGATCCAAAGGTCATTGACAAAGTAAAAAAAAGAATCAAAAAGATAAAGATTGATGCTGTCTTAGAAAGCGGATATATTGAAGAGTTTATCGAAGACGACACGTACTCACCATTCCCCCAGCTGCAATACACAGAAAGGCCGGACACCGTCGCCGCCCAGCTTCTCGAAGGCCGATTTGCCATTTTCACAGATAATACGCCCTTTGTCTTAACAGGCCCGATTACGTTTTGGCAGCTTATGCAGGCCAGTGAAGATTACTATGAGCGTTATTTGATGTCTAACTTAATCCGCTGGCTTCGCTATATGTTTTTATTCGTTGCTTTATATTTGCCGGCTATTTATGTTGCCGTTATTACATACCATCAGGACTTAATGCCGACAAACTTAATGTTCAGTGTGGCCTCCGCGCGTGAACCGATTCCTTTCCCCGCCATCATAGAAGCATTGATTATGGAAATTTCTTTTGAGGCTCTCCGTGAGGCGGGAGTGCGCCTGCCGAAAACCATCGGCCAGACCGTCAGTATTCTCGGGGCCCTTGTCATTGGGACAGCCGCTGTTGAAGCGGGAATTGTGTCTGCCCCCATGGTGATCATCGTATCGTTAACAGGGATCGCGTCATTTACAATTCCGCGATTTAACTTAGCTATCTCCATCAGGATGCTTCGTTTCCCGCTTATGTTTTTGGCGAGTATTTTCGGGATTTTCGGCATTATGCTCGGCACGATTATCTTAGTGCTCCATTTATGCAAGCTGCAATCTTTCGGTATTCCTTATTTATCCGGCATTTCTCCGTTTAAACGAGATGAAGTAAAAGATATTTTTGTCAGGGCGCCTTGGTGGACGATGACCAGAAGGCCGGGCACGTATTCGCGCGGCAACGGACAGAAGGGAGCGAAAAGAGAGGACCCAAAAGATGAAGAAAACAATATATAAGTGTGTTGTGCCGCTTCTCATTTGTATCCTTCTAACGGGGTGCTGGGACCGGACAGAAATCAATGACATTGCATTTGTTGTCAGCTCAGCCATTGATAAGAAAAAAGATCAATATCGAGTAGCCTTGCAGATTCCCTTGGTCGGCCAATTAGGCGGACAAACAGGGGGCGGCGGCGGAACTGCCGGTTCAAAAACATGGTATGTTGATTCAGCTTCCGGCACTACGATCAGAGAAGCGAACAACAAGCTGCAAACCTCCTTGTCACGGACAATCAATACGTCCCACAGACGTACAGTCATTATTGGAGAGGATATGGCGAGAGACGGCGTTGCCCCAGTCTTTGATATTTTAACGCGAAATCCGCAGAACAGATTAACGGCGCTCATTTTAGTCAGCCGGGGAGAAGCGCGGGACATTTTAAACACCGATGTCCAGCTTGAACAGTTTCCGGCGGAAATGATTCGGGAGCTGGCCATTATCGCAACGAGCCGCCCCGTTTTTTTAAGCAGATTCATGTCTGATCTAGTAGAAATAGGCAGTGATCCGTATGCACCGGTCATCTCTGCATCTAAAACAAAACCTGGAGGGAAAGGCAAATCTAATTTGAAAATTGACGGGCTTGCGATCTTTAAAAAGGACAGATTGATGGATATTTTCAAAGATGAACACATGACAGCAGCCCTGATGTTGCTGAATCAAGCCCGCCAGCCAGAATTCATAGTAGACCTGCCGAATCAAATGGGGCAAGCATCCATTCAGCTTCAAAAGTCCAATGCATCCTTTCATGCCGCTGAAAAAAACGGAAAGCTGTCAATGACAATCGAGATCAGAGCTAAAGGAATTATTATGGAAAACCAATCAACCTATGAGACGAGAGAAAATGACCAGTATTACATCATTCAAAAAGCACTAAACAGAACCATAAAGAAGGACGTGACCAGCACCGTTCATCGTTTGCAAAAGCTAAAGGCGGACCCGGCCGGCTTTCAATACCGGACTATTAGAAGCACGGCAACCACGAAGAATCTGCTGAAAAAGGAATGGGAAGAGGTATATAAGGATATGGAGGTTCACGTCGTCCCAATTGTGACCATTGAGCAGGGCGGTGTCCTATACAAAACGATCAGCCATTAATGGAGGTGCGTCAGCATGATCAGCTATATCGTACAGACATTGATTGTGTGCATTGCCATATACGCATATGAATGGAAGAATTTTCGTTCCGCTAACAATCTAACAAAATGGGCCTTCAGCCTGCTGATTGCAGGAAGTGCTTTTCTATGGATTTATATGAGAGTGAATCCCCTGCTTCCGCGGCTGGGGCACCTGTTTAAATATATTCCGTTTTGAACATGACAGAAAGGATGTGCTTTATGGACAAGACCTCTGCATACCAAGGATTATTTTTCGGAGCTCTGTATACGTTAGCGGTCGGATTAAAGCATGCTCCGATTCTCATGATCGAATCAGCAAAACAAAATGCCTGGCACAGCTACATCCTCGGCGTTGTCATCGTGATTCCGGCACTCTGGCTCATGCATAGGCTGATGAAAAAGCATCAGGATAAAAATATCTATGAGCTGCTGAGCGATTCCTCACCAATCGCAGGCCGGATTATCATTTTACTGTTTTCTTTGTATTTCCTGTTAATCAATGCTCATGATTTACGTTTTTTCATCAATTTGATTAACATTTTATTTCTCCCGAGAACACCAATGGCTGTTCTTGGCGGTGTTATTATCTTTGTGGCGATCTGTATTGCCAGAGAGGGAAAAGAAACATTGACCAGAATGGCGCAGATATTCCTATTTCCATTCGGCATCCTGGTCTTGTTCCTTCCATTTACGCTGGCCACACAAATTGAGCTTCAAAACTTGACGCCTGTTTTTGAAGGTCTAATCCCATACCTTCAATCAGGCTATTACGCGTTTGGGACAATGGGGGAATTGATTATCCTTCCGCTTCTCTTCTCAAACCGGAGTGTCCCGCTAAAATACACCATTTTCGCAATACTGTTGGGCGCTTTATTGCTGGCCGTGATGTTATTTTCTTCAATTTCTGTCTTTGGTCCCAACCTGACATCTACTTTCTTTGATCCTGCTTATATGGTCATCAGGCAGATCCGCATTACGGATTTTCTGGATCGCTCAGACCTGATCATCGCGGCCTTTTGGATTCCGGTCATTATGGTGAAGATAGCAGGTTCCCTATATATCGTGGTATACGGCCTTTCGTTTTTACACTCAAAAATCGACCCGAAAGCCATGTATACACCAACCGGCATGTTCTCAGTCGTATGCAGCTTTTGGTTCTTTTTAAATACAAATCAGCTAATCGACTTTAACAGAATCAAACCAATCATTAATGTAGTGATTTCTCTTTTGCTGCCTTTACTCATTTATTTGATCATAAAAAGCAAAGCGTTGTTCGGCGCCAAAGCAAAGCACTAGGAATTTTTAGCTTCTTTTGTTTGATAAACAGGATTCTGTTTTGTTTTTCTTATATCTTTCAGGTAGTACTGTTCAGATGTAAAGAATTCGGTGTACAGCGCTTTTACCTTTCTGCTCAATAACAACAGCGCAATCACATTTGGAACGAGAATAAAAGCCAATGCTAAGTCCAAAAAGCCCCAAATGGCTTTTGCTCCGCCTGCGGCACCAATGATAATAGCCGCTAAATAAACGAATTTGATTACGTGTCCTGCCAGCCGCCCGAACAGAAATTCAGCTTGCTTTACGCCGTAAAAAATGACAACCATAATGGTTGATACGACAAAGAAGACTAGGGAAACCGAAACGAAGTACCCTCCGCCAGAACCGAAATAATGCTGAAATGCAGCCGTCGTCAGTGCTGCCGGGTCATTTGAGGCGTTCTTCCCTGTCCAGACACCAGATGCAAGAACGACAAAAGCGGTGGTCGTGCAGATGATCAAGGTGTCAATGACAATGCCGATCACAGACCAAAACCCTTGCCGCACAGGATGATCAGTCATTGCTGCCGCATGTGCAATCGGGGCTGTTCCCATTCCGGCTTCATTAGAATAAAGCCCGCGGGCGAATCCCCAGCGAACGGTTTCCGCCAACGCAGCACCTGCGAACCCTCCAACTGCTGAAGAAGAGGTAAACGCATTTGAAAAGACGAGAGAGAAAAACGCCGGCACTGATGATAGATTCATGAGAACAATCAGGAGACCGGCACCCGCGTATGCCCCTGCCATAAGAGGCACGACAAACTCTGTTACTTTTCCGATCCGCTTTACCCCTCCTATCACCACTAACCCAATCAAAAATGCAATTCCGATTCCTGCGTATATTTTATTGAAAGAAAACGTCTCGGCAAGCGAGACTGAAACCGAATTTCCCTGAACCATAATGCTGGGGATCAGCTCCACAATCAGCGCAACAGAGAAGAATACGCCGAGCCATTTCATGCGCAGCCCTTTTGTTATGTAATACATCGGTCCCCCGACGTATTCACCCTGCTCATTTTTTTCTCTGTAATGAACAGCAAGAACACTTTCAGAAAACTTAATCGCCATGGCAAATAAGGCAATAAGCCACATCCAAAAAACCGCTCCTGGTCCTCCAAACATAATAGCGGCGGGCACACCGACAATGTTCGCTGCACCGATCGTTGAACTGAGGGCTGAGGTCAATGCCTGAAGCGGTGTGACTGTGCCCTCTCCCTTCGGCTTTTTTCCTACGCTGCCGATTGTCTGTTTGAAAATGTATAAAGGATAGCGAAATTGAAAACCTTTCAGCAAAATAGTGAAATACAACCCCGTCCCCGTCAGCAGGATGATTAGCGGCGGACCCCACAGCCAATCAGATATATGCTCTATCCATTCCAATAGTCGTTCCATCCCATCACCCTTTTTCGTTTATGGGTCATTTCCCATAGATGGAAAAACATAAACCTTTTGACATAGAACTTGGAACATAAAAAGGATGGCTTTTATCAATCGCCATCCTGCAGACAAGACAAATCAGCTGGAAGAAGGTCTGTTTCGTCCAAGCCGGTCATATACTTTATTCTTATAAAAAGCGGATGCTGGCTTTGAAAACATGCCTTTTTTGTCGACAAGCTTATCAAGCAGCAATTGCTTTTCAGATTTTTTTCTGATTAATTGCTCGCGTTCTTTTTCGTCATAGCACTTTTCGATTAAATGGTCGATGGTCATAAGCTCTTTTTTGAGCGCGCCCTCGTCCTCTGCCATTCCCGCGTTTTTCAAAATACGATAGCCCATGCGCAGCGATTCCGGCAAGTGTGCCGCGTCATCCTTCGGCAGCGGCTTCCCCATTCCCGGGAGGTTTTGAAAGTCCCCGTCTTTGATGGCGCGCTTAATTTTATCTTCAGACACAATATGGGAAAAATCCATCATTTCACCTCTTTTTATCTATACCTTATATTTTATCATACAATTCTCAATGTACCATTTTATTCCTTTATTTCTAGAAAGATACCTTATTTTACATTTGGTAATATCAAAGCGAAACGTTGATTCGACGGCGTTTTTCGCCACTTTCTCCATCATACGATTTTCACTTTTCTAATCTGCTGATTCGTGTTATATTGGATACGTTCGTTTTTTCTATCGTTTCGCTCGAACTGGATCGGAAAAAAGGAGTGTAACAATGAAAACATTTATAAAAGAAAGAGGACTGGCCTTCTTCTTAATCGCGGTCGTCCTGTTATGGATCAAAACGTATGTCGGTTATGTCCTGAACTTCAACTTAGGAATAGACAACACGATACAAAAAATATTGCTTTTTGTGAATCCTCTTAGCTCAAGCTTGTTCTTTCTTGGCTTTGGACTCTTGTTCAAGAAAAAATTACAGCAGACAGCCATTATAGTGATTCATTTTTTAATGTCTTTTTTACTGTACGCAAACATTGTGTACTACAGATTTTTCAATGATTTTATTACAATTCCGGTCATTATGCAGGCTAAAACAAACGGCGGCCAACTCGGTGACAGCGCATTTTCGCTGATGAGACCGACTGACGCCTTTTACTTTATCGATACGATCATCCTGATCATCTTGGCGATCAAAGTAAACAAGCCTGCCGAAACGTCAAGCAAAAAATCGTTCAGAATTATTTTTGCGTCTTCAATTCTTGTGTTCTTGATCAACCTGGCAGTTGCGGAATCAGACCGTCCTGAATTGCTGACAAGATCATTCGACCGGAACTATCTTGTGAAATACTTGGGAACATACAATTTCACGATTTATGACGCTGTACAGAATATCAAGTCCAACAGCCAGCGCGCGCTTGCCGATTCCAGCGACGTGACGGAAGTAGAAAACTACATGAAAGCCAATTACGATGTGCCGAATAACGTGTATTTCGGCAAAGCGGAAGGAAAAAACGTCATTTACGTTTCACTTGAATCTTTGCAGTCATTTATCATCGACTATAAAATTGACGGCAAAGAAGTGACACCGTTCTTAAATAAACTGGCACATGATAACGAAACGTTCTACTTTGATAACTTTTTCCACCAAACGGGACAAGGTAAAACATCGGATGCTGAATTTATGATGGAAAACTCTCTGTACCCGCTGGCTCAAGGTTCAGTTTTCGTAAACAAAGCGCAAAACACGCTGCAATCCGTTCCGGCGATTCTGAAGTCTAAGAATTACACATCTGCTACTTTCCACGGGAACACGCAGACGTTCTGGAACCGTAACGAAATGTACAAAGCGGAAGGCATTGATAAATTCTTTGATTCTGCCTACTATGACATGAACGAAGAAAACACGAAAAACTACGGCATGAAAGACAAACCGTTCTTTAAAGAATCAATGCCGCTGCTGGAAAGCCTGCCGCAGCCGTTCTATACGAAGTTCATTACCCTGTCTAACCACTTCCCATTCGGAATGGATGAGGGGGATACAGACTTCCCGGCTGGAGACTTTGGTGACTCTGTCGTCGATAACTACTTCCAGTCAGCCCATTACCTTGATCAGTCCATTGAACAATTCTTCAATGATCTGAAAAAAGACGGGTTATATGATAAATCGATTATTGTGATGTACGGAGACCACTACGGCATCTCTGAAAACCACAATAAAGCGATGGCGAAAGTGCTTGGCAAGGATGAAATCACTGATTACGACAACGCCCAGCTTCAACGGGTGCCGCTCTTTATCCACGCTGCCGGCGTGAAGGGCGAGAAAGTTCATAAATATGCCGGAGACGTTGATGTGGCTCCTACCATTCTGCATCTGCTCGGAGTGGATACGAAGGACTATCTGATGTCCGGTTCTGATATTTTATCGAAAGAACACCGTGAAGTGATTCCGTTCCGAAACGGAGACTTTATTTCACCGAAGTACACGAAAATATCCGGTAAGTATTACGACACGAAAACCGGAAAAGAACTCGATGAATCCGAAGTCGACAAGTCAGAAGACTCGCTCGTCAAGAAGGAACTTGAAATGTCCGATAAAATCATAAACGGAGACCTGCTGCGGTTCTACGAGCCGAAAGGTTTTAAGAAGGTGAATCCTTCCGATTATGATTACACAAAACATGGCGAAGATTCTTCCGAAACGTCAACGGATAACGAAGATAAATAAGAAAAAGCGGAGAGGTTGCCCTCTCCGCTTTTTTTATTTGACAGCAGCTCTCAATTCTTCCGCCGCAAATTCCACATTCGGGCCAATAATGACTTGAACCGATTGCCCGCCCGATTTGACAACCCCTTTTGCGCCTGCTTTCTTTAGCAGCGCTTCATCCACCAAAGCGGTATCCTTCACAGTCAGTCGCAGCCTTGTGGCGCAATGATCAATGGTTTGAAGGTTTTCTTTTCCGCCGAGCCCTTTCAGCATGATGTTTTCATTTACATCCTGAACAGTATTTTCATCCAGCACTTCATCCACATCATCGTCTTCCCGTCCAGGCGTTTTTAAATTCAAAGCCTTAATCAGTACATAAAACACGATAAAGTATACTGCCGCATAGCATATACCTACCAAAAGCAGAAGCAGCGGTTTTTCTGCGATTCCATAGCTGAGCACATAATCGATAGCACCGGCTGAAAAAGAGAAGCCTGAGCGGATGCCGAGCCAGTTGACGATAAATAAAGATAACCCGGTTAAGACCGCGTGAACAGCGTATAAAAGCGGAGATAAAAACATAAATGCAAACTCAATCGGCTCCGTAATCCCTGTGATAAACGCCGTTAAAGCAAACCCAATCATCATTCCAGCCGTCGCTTTCCGTTTAGACGGCTTCGCAGTCACAACCATAGCCAGACACGCCGCCGGAAGACCGAACATCATGATTGGGAAGAATCCGGTCATATATGTGCCCGCTGTCGGATCTTTCGCGAAAAAGCGCGCCAGATCCCCTGTCACTCCGTTATATTCTCCGAATTGGAACCAGAAAATATTGTTCAGCACATGGTGAAGGCCAAGCGGAATTAACAGCCTGTTGAATAGGCCGAATATGCCTGCCCCGATGCCGCCGAGCCCGAGCATCCACTCTCCAAACGAGTTTATACACGATTGAATCGGCGGCCAGACGACTCCGAATATGCCCGCTAAAATGATCGTAATAATGGCTGTTATAATCGGCACAAGCCGTCTGCCGCTGAAGAATCCGAGATATTCAGGCAGCTTGGTATCCTTGAAGCGGTTATAGGTGTAACCGGCAATTAAACCGGCAATAATTCCCCCAAACACCGCCATGTTATTTGTTTTATCAATTGTCTTTGTTGCCGCGTCAAGCATCAGATACGATATCGCCCCTGATAAACCCGCGGCCCCATTGCTGTCTTTTGAAATGCCGATGGCAATTCCGATCGCAAAAATAAGCGGCAGATGATCAAAAACCGCCGTCCCCGCCTGATAGACAAACGGGATATTAAATACATCCTCTCTGCCAAGCGCAAGGATAATTCCAACCGCAGGCAGAACCGCAATCGGGAGCATAAATGACTTCCCGAGTTTTTGTAAAAATGAAAGCATACCCATCCCCCTCATACCCTTTTTTTTCAAATATACCATATAAGATATCTAGTGATCTATACCAATTTTCCCGGGGGTATTTCTTTTTTCCCAGGTCCGTGTGTTTCCTATTTTTAAGACAGTTGTGGTAAGCTTAATCTAGATTATTTAAAAAGAAAGCGGGAATGACAGATGATTGTAACAAACGATCAAGAATTAGAAGGCCTGAAAAAAATCGGAAGAATCGTCGCGCTTGCGCGTGAAGAAATGAAGCGGAAGGCAGAGCCCGGCATGAGCACAAAAGACCTTGACCTTATCGGAAAAGCTGTGCTTGATGAGCACGGCGCCGTTTCAGCTCCTGAGAAGGAATATGATTTTCCAGGCGTGACATGCATCAGCGTAAATGATGAAGTGGCTCACGGCATACCAAGCACATCCAAAATTTTAAAAACAGGGGACCTTGTCAACATCGACATCTCCGCTGAATTTGGCGGCTTCTATTCCGACACAGGCATCTCATTTGTGCTCGGTGAAGGAGAAGAACGCCTTCATAAGCTTTGCCAATGCGCGGAAAACGCTTTTCAAAAGGGGCTTCAGCAGGCAAAAGCGGGCAAGCGCCAAAACCAGATCGGAAGAGCCGTTTATCATGAAGCACGCTCTCAAGGCTTTACCGTCATCAAAACCCTGACCGGCCACGGAATCGGCCGAAGCCTGCATGAAGCGCCGAACCACATCATGAACTATTATGATCCGTTTGATAACGCACTGTTCAAAAATGGCACAGTCATCGCGCTTGAACCGTTTATTTCAACGAAAGCAGAAACGATTGTTGAAGCTGGAGACGGCTGGACGTTCAAGACGCCGGATAAAAGCATGGTTGCCCAAGTTGAACACACGATCGTCATCACAAAAGATGAACCGATTATCTTGACGAAACTGTAGAACACATTCCGGACTTCCGGCAGGTTTAACCTCCTCCAATAGCAGGTAAAACATCATTATTCTGCACGAGGAGGTCTTGCAATGAACAGAGATCAAGAAAAAATCCAAATTGAAAACGAAATGAACGCGATGCATAGCACAATAAAAGAAGACATTTTAAAAGACTTTGAGGAATTTAAAGGCTACCTGAAAAAACAAGTCAACCGAGGCAAAAAGCTGGGATTGAATGACGGCAAGCTTGTAAAAAGCGCTGCGATCCTGGGAGACTACCTCGCAAAGCATGAAGAGCCGCAAAACGGTGAAGAAATGCTGCTGCAAGAGCTTTGGAGCGTTGCGGACGAAGATGAGAAAGAACATTTGGCACAGCTTCTGGTCAAATTGGTTGATAAACAATAAAACATGAGCCGGGCGATATGCGCCCGGCTTTCTTGATATTGTCACAGCCCGGCTCTTTCAGATATGCTACACTACTATTATGTCTGTGAAAGGAGCCTTTATCTGCATGTGGTTTATTATTTTCGGCATCATTTTTTTCATTGAAGGCATCATTATGACCGTTTACGGCGTTAAGAAAAAAAACGGGATGCTCACATATATCGGCATTGTTTTCGCCATTATGACATTTGGCGTTGTCATGATCAAACTAACCGGCCATTAAATCATATTCGGCTTTTGCTCCGCATATACATACAGAAGAACATTCGTACATCTAGTGCGAAAGGCTCAGTTTTCCCCGCATCTCTTTTCAGCATCTTTTTATAGATGTTACAATGCCAATCGTTTCGAAATCAGATAGGGAAAGGAGTTTTCTGACATGCATTACGGCAGTAAAGGCTGGTATGTGGCAGAACTAAAAAAGCAGGGGATCACGCACCATGAGGGAAGAAAGCTTCAAAGCTATAAAACCTATTTTCTTGCCAACCTGCTTGAAACAAAGAAAAAACAATCGTAAATATGGCAAAGCCGCGCACGTTGATATGCGCGGCTTTTTTCTATTCAACCGGCTGCAGCCTGTCCTTCTTTTTCATAAAGGACGCTCTCCAGCTTTCCGATAGTGCAGCCTCACTTAAAATCCGTTCAATGGCGGTGAGATTTTTTGCATCATGGTAGTTGATGCGGTTGGCGAACTGGACGGATATGCCCTTCTCTCCTCTGGACAGCAATTCAAGGTTCGCGCAGGGAGACACCCTGCCCTCCTCCAGCACGCGAAAATAAAACCCTGTATAGCCAGTTTGCTGGACCTTCAGCACCATTTCTTTTACACCAAACTTTTTCGCCAGCTTTACACACGGCTGGCGCGGCTGGCTGACCTGAACAACAGCTTCATCAAGCCTGAACACATCCCCGATGCAAACATTCTCCTCAGTCAGGCCCGCGACCGTCAGATTTTCTCCAAATGCGGCGTTTGACAGCGGTCTTGAGAGGAACTCTTCCCAAAACGGATAATGCTCCGCCGGGTAGACACAGACAGCCTTATCAGGTCCGCCGTGGTTGACGAGGTCCGCCTGTCCGTCTCCTTCAAAATTCTCCCGATGCAGCATAACGGCTGATTCAGCTGGCCGCTTCATGATGCCGGTTTCGATTTTCTTTCCGCCATATTCAAGCGTCTGCGGTTTTCCCAGATTAAGAGAAAGAATTGAATAGCGCTCTGGTTTCATACAAACACATCCCCTTTACAGGTTGTAAAATGATTGATTATCATAAAAAGAAAAGGTGGTTTTTACATGCTTCAATACCGAATCATTGTAGACGGCCGGGTTCAAGGTGTGGGCTTTCGCTATTTTGTTCAAATGGAAGCTGATAAGCGAAAACTGGCCGGCTGGGTCAAAAACCGTGATGACGGGCGTGTCGAGATTTTGGCAGAGGGTCCGGAAAACGCCCTGCAATCGTTTGTTGAGGCTGTAAAGAACGGAAGCCCTTTCTCAAAGGTTACCGACATCTCTGTGACTGAATCCCGCAGCCTTGAAGGCCATCATCGATTTTCTATTGTTTACTCATAAGGCTTATCTTGATAAAAGTAATTCGGCTTAACGATTGAGTTATCATAGGATCGGTGGAAGATATGAGTGGCAGCGGGTGAAATTGGCGGAATCAGCCACGTCCAGTCCCCCGTCAGCTTTCTGCCCGCTTCTTCCTCCTGTTCTTCAAACCGTTTAAACTGGCTTGCCGCTGTATGATGATCAACGATGCTGACACCCTGCTTTTTATACGAGTGCAGCACAGCTTTATTCAATTCAACTAGCGCTTGATCCTTCCATAAATCCGTATTGTAATCAGCGGCGATGCCGATCACGGACGCTACTTTTTTGAGCTTGTCGTACCGCTTTTCATCTGCGAGGTTTCTCGCTCCGATCTCCGTGCCCATATACCAGCCGTTAAATGGCGCGGCATTATAATGAATGCCCCCGACCTCAAGCTTCATATCAGAGATGATAGGCACGCCGTACCACTTCAGCTCCAAATCAGAAAACGCCTCGATGTCCGGATGTATGATTGGAACCTCGATCACAAGTGAACGCGGCAGCTCATACCAGACAGGCTGTTTGTCGCCTTTCATGCGAAAAATGAGCGGCAGCAGGTCAAAATCCGTTCGCTCTCCGCGCCAGCCGAGCTCTTCGCAGGCTGCTGTCAGTGAACAGGAAGCCGGGTCACCGATTCTTTCTCCGTCTGACTCATATCCAGCGTACCGGATCAGCTGATGATTCCAGATCTCGACTTGCTTTTCACCCTTCTCTTCCGGAGGGAAAATCGTAATGGTCGGTCTGATTTTCCCGTTATTGGTGGCGGTTTCAATATGGTGAAAGAGGGCGTCACGCACTTCCTCCTTCGTCCGGACGTCTCGTCTGTCGATAACATTCAGCGAATTCCAGAACAATCTGCCGATGCAGCGGTTGCTGTTTCTCCAAGCCATTTTCGCTCCGTGCTCCAGCTCTTCCTTCGAATGTACATAGCTTCCGGTCAGGTCAATTTCGCTTTTAATGTCCTCGAGACGGTCTTTCACTTCCTCCTCCTTTCCCAATTCCTGATAGCATGCGGCAATAAACGCTTTCGCTTCGTTCCAAAGTATTTCTTTTTCTTCCAACAAACTCTCCCCTTCACATCACTTCATGCTTTTCATTGTATCGTTTTTAAGCGGCAAGACAAATGATTTTTCTGCAACTTCCTGGAAAACAATAAAAAACACCCGCGTGGTGCGGGTGTCAAATAGACGATAACCGATTTGCCAATTCAGTTAAGTCACTTCGAAAGTTTTTGCCGGTCATCGGTATGCCGTGCCCGGTCAATAACGCTTCCGGTTCAAGACCGGCCAGCTTTAGAATGGACTCCGCGGCCGTATCTGTGTCAGGCGTGAAATAAGCCGGCGGACCGTGAAGCTCCTGTTTTTGTATCAAGACGTCAGCCATTTTCTCCTGTTCCACTGTAATAACAGCATCACCTGCCACAAGCACGCGGCCGTCATCGCGGAATAACGAAATATGGCCCGGCGTGTGTCCTGGTGTCGCAATCCACATCCACTCGTCAAGACAGGGGACTGAACCGTCTTCCGGCAGTGCCTGGACATGTGAGGAAATATCGATGGAGTGCCGCGGAAACAGCGGCGACAGCTTGGCGACCAGCCCGCTCTTGCTGTCAGAACGAGCCGGAGGATAATCTTCTTTACCTGTTACATAAGGCATTTCCCGAGAATGGACATAAACAGGTACATCCCAATGTTCAAGGATCTCTTCGATTGCCCCAATATGGTCAAAGTGCCCGTGTGTGAGGATAATCGCCTTCAGCTGAAACCCTTCACCGAATCTTTGTTTGGCTTCATTGACAATCATGCCGGCTGATTGAGGCATGCCGGCATCAATTAAAACAAATGAGTGAGGTTCAGAAGGCAGCTGAATAAAATAGACATTCGCAATTTGCACAGTCAGACCGTGCACCCCTTTTGCCGCTTCGAACCCCGTTCCGCTTCTGACTGAAGTCAGCGGCATATAAGGATCACTCATAATGACACCTCCGGAATGTTGTATGCCGTTAGTGTGTGTCATTACGCCTGAATTATCATACGGAAATAGAGATCGCACCGATCAATAGAGCGATAGCCGTCATGACGATCACTGCGAGAACCGCCCATTTCAATGCGAATTTTTGATGGTCATCAATAGAAACTCCGACGAGTCCGACAAGCAAATGAGTGGATGGCACAAGCGGACTCAGCATATGAATCGGCTGGCCGATAATAGAGGCTCTGGCAATTTCCACTTTATCCACACCGTATGCGACAGCTGTTTCTGATAAAATCGGCAGCACCCCGTAGAAATACGCGTCATTCGGCATCAAGAATGTGAAAATGCCGCTTGTTAAAGCAACAATCGCCGGGATCAATCCGCCCATTTGTTCCGGTATCATGGACACGAGCGAGATCGCCATTTCATCAACCATTTTCGTGCCTGTCAAAATCCCCGTGAACACCCCCGCGGCAAAAATCATTGAACCGATAGCCAGCACGTTGCTGGAATGCGCCGCGATGCGCTGCCTCTGATGCTCGAGATTGGGATAATTCACAATCAGCGCAATACAAAACGCAATGACAAACAGTACGGTTAAACTGACTTTACCCGATACTAAACATCCTATTAAAGAAAGCGTTAACAATAAATTGAACCACCAAAGCTTCGGCCGCTTCCACTCATCTTCAACCGCTGCCGCAGGTTCATTGGCATTGGCCGGCTGTTTCAGTTCAATCACACCAAGGCGCTTTCGTTCCGCTTTTCCAAGCACATACGCAACCGCCACCATACAAAGCATCCCGCTTGCAATGACAGGAATCATCGGCCCTGTAAGCTCAGCTGGATCAACCCCCAGCGCACTCGCCGCCCTCGGCGTCGCACCACCCCATGGAATCGTGTTCATGATTCCCATGCCGACTCCCGCGATTCCCGCCAAGATAATTGGCCGGATGCCTAGCAGCAAATAGAGCGGAAGCATGGCGCTTGTCGTAATCATGTACGTTGTCGAGCCATCTCCGTCCAAGGCGACGAGCATTGTAAGAACCGCTGTCCCGACAACAATTTTTAAAGGGTCTCCTTTGACCATGCTTAAAATTTTGCCAACCATTGGATCAAACAGGCCTGTATCAATCATAATTCCAAAATATAAGATCGCAAACATAATCATGACCGCAGTCGGCGCGACTTGTTGAATCCCCGAAATCATCATGTCCCCAACTTCAGTAAATCCAAATCCGGCGATAAGCGCAAACACAATCGGCGTCAAAACCAATGCTGTTAAAACAGAAAGCCGTTTTGTCATGATCAATGCCATAAACACAAGCATCATGAGAAAGCCTAAGATTGCTAACACATCCATTCCCCCTTAATGAATCCGCTTACATTTTTTTCTCCCTTACTCCCCTTTTTGTCTTGCCTTTTTGCCATCGTATGGGAAAACAAATCGCAAGTAAATAATTTGGTTTTTTTGTATTTTTAATTTTTTAAAACCGTTTTGTTCTTTTTGATCAATTTTCGGCATGAAAAAAATCCCGGGATGCCGGGATCTTAATTTCCTGTCATGATGCTTTGATAAAAAGCAGATTGCTCTTCTAAAAACCGTTTCGTTTCCCTGCTGTTTAAATAAAAGCTTTCCCAGTCCTGTTCGTTTATTTTCCGCTTCCATTCAGGTGAAGAGGTGACCTCCTTTAGCGCTTGATCCCAGTAAGAAATCTCTTCCTCAGACATATTTTTCGGGCCCAAAATCCCTCTCCAATGAGAAAAAACAAACGGGATTCCCTGCTCCTTCCACGTCGGTACATTTGGAAAACCGGGAAGTCTTTTATCAGACGTTACAGCGGCTAACGTGATATCGCCGTTTCGTTCATATGGTTTCGCTTCAGAAAGTGTCATGGAAGCCGCTTCTATCTCATGTCTGATCAGCGCCTGAATGAGCTGTTCACTGCTGTCATACTGTGAGAATTGAATGTCAAACGCGTCAATGCCGTACATATCTGCCGCTCTGACGAACGAGAGCTGATCATCATTGCCAAACCCCGGGGCAAAGCCGATTCTCACCTTGCCAGGATGCATGTTGATCTCATTCAGCACATCCTTGCCATTTGTTAACGCTGATCCTTTTGGCAATGCAACCGTCTGCCATTCCTTGGAGAGAATGGCGAGCGGCGTAAAATCGGCCATTTTTAATTTGCTTTGCCCGAGAAGATCATTGCTCAATATTAGGCTGGACGTCATGCTGATGGTTTGTTTGCTGCTTTTGTTGACATATTTCCAGCCTTTCTCTCCCCCGCCGCCGGGTTTATAGACGATATGAACATCACCCTTCACGATCTGCTTCTGACTCAAAACAGATTGGATGGCCTGCGCTGTGACATCCCAGCCGCCAGAAGGCTCAGCGGGGACGACAATTTCTATCGGCCCGTCCGGCAGGCGCGGCGCAGCCGCCTGCCTGATATCACCCTGCATAAAGATCAATAGAAAAATCAATAATATTATAGATTTTTTCATATCTAATCCGCCGCCAAATAATATTTTCTCTCCGGCCTGCCGATAATCCCGTATTCAAGCTCGGCTCTTGCTTCTTCCTTTGACACAAGGTACTCGGCATAACGGCGGGCAGTTGTTCGTGACGCCCCCATTTTTTCCCCAAGTTCCTCCGCTGTCAATCCTTCTGACGCAGTCTGAAGCGCTTCCTTAATTTTTCGCAGTGTAATCGAATTAATGCCAGTCGGCAAATCCTCTGCCGGCAAAGCTGTCTTCACACCGTTCCCAAAAATATGGTCGATCATCGATTGGCTGACCTCCGGCTGAGACATGAGCAGCTTCCTTTTTTCTTTATACTGAAGCAGCACCTGCCTGAACTTGTCAGCCGTTACGGGTTTGATCAAATAGTGGGCAATCCCCGCTCTTAGCGCTTCCTGCAAATGCCGGGTTTCTGTTGCCGCTGTGATAATCATAATGTCCACTTCAGGAAATCGGCTTCGTATATCAGGAATCAACGCGGTCCCAAGCTCGTCCGGCATATAAATATCCAGCAGAAGCAAATCAGCCTTGTGTTCCTTCAAAAGCGCCAATGTCTCTTTTGCGTTAGCCGCCTTGCCGATAATCTTGAATCCATCAAGCTGTTTAATCAATCTCTCATGGATTTGCGCAACTCGAAAATCATCCTCCGCAATTGCGATGTGAATCAAATGGATTCCCCCTTTGTTTCTCCTTCGGTATAAACACAGTGAATACCGCCCCGCCAGTTTTTTGATTCGCCAGTTCGATCCAGCCGCCCAGTTCACGCACTGAGTCTTTCACATTGGCCAGACCGTAGCCTCTCCTCATCCCCTTTGAAGAATAGCCTCTCTCAAACACTTCTTCCATCTTATCTGGCGGCACACCGGGCCCTGTGTCTGATACTTCAATGACAATGTCATGGCCCATATCCGTGATAAAAAACAAAACTTCCTTCACGCTTTGCTCCGCTACAGCTTCGAAAGCGTTATCAATTAAATTGCCGATAATTGTAATAAGATGGGACAAGCCGATATGTGCAGGAAGAGGCGCGAGTGAGCTGTTCTCATCAATCACCAGCTTGACCTTCTTTTCCGATGCCTTGCTTATTTTCCCTAACAAAATGGCCTGAACCTGCTGCGAATGGATGTTATGGAATAAAAGATCATGCTGTTCATTTTGTATCGCATATTCCTCTTTAATCAGATCAATGGCTTCATCATACTCCCCAAGCTCAAGCAGCCCTAAAATCGCATAAAGCTTATTTGAAAATTCATGAGTCTGCGCCCTGAGATCCTCTGAATATTTGCGAACCTCTGTCAATGTGTCGATCAGCTTCTTCAGCTCTGTTTTCTCCCTGAAGCTGACGACAATCCCATATGCCTGCCCGCCTTGATTCATCACTTTCGTATTGATAATAAACACTTGATCGTTGACGCTTACCTCTTGGTTCGGCAGCATTTCTCCTTGTTCAAGCACAGACATCAGCCCTGCTCCCGGCATGACGTCATCTATAGGAAGATGGATCACAGGCTCGGGCAGCTTCAGCATCTCGGCCGCCGATACGTTCATCATGGTGACGACGCCTTCACGATTGGTGGCAATAATCCCTTCTCGAATCGCGAAAAGCATTGCGTTCCTCTCACGATATAGAGCCGCGATCTCATGCGGTTCAAGCCCAAGCGTATCCTTTCTGATGCTTTTCGCCAGCACGGCGGCGCCAATAAATCCGAGCAGCAACACAAGCACAGCAATCACACTCAAATTTCTCAAATGCTTTTTGATGCTTTGCTCTGTCTCCGTTTGCAGAAAATCAACAGATACGCTGCCGATCACTTGGCTGTATCCCTTTTGTTCTTTTATAATCGGCGCGCTCCCTCTGATCACTCTTCGTCCATCCGCTTTTGTTTCAGAAACATGCGAACCGCCAAACAAAATTTCTCTGCTGCGCTCCAGTTTCTTTAATCCGCTTTTTCCAGAGGCGCTGCGAATGTCTCCTTTTTCGTCCAAAACATAAATGGCAAACGCGCCAGTCTGTTCTTTCATTTGTTCAATGACCTCTTGCGTCTCAGCCGCATGTCCGCCTTTTCTCTCAATGAGCTCTTTAACCGGCGGCATATAGGAAATGGTTCTCGCCGTTTGAACCGCCAGCTGCTCTGCCTGTCTCCGTTCTCCCTGTGTATGCTGAACGGCTAACGTAATAGTCAGCACACCAATGACAAAGACCAGCAGAGCCGCAATCAGCCCCATTATTTTTGTTTGCAGGGAAAAATGGAACCGCTTTTTCACCACAGCACCAGCCGTCCTTTCTACCTAGATCATATCATTTTTATAGGGAATTTTCTCATTTTTCAAAATCCGTTTTCTTGCGAAGGAGTGAAAATAAAAAAAAGGCAGACCGCGTCTGCCTTTTTCTTTCTACCATATTCCTAGTACTTTCCACCATAATCCGCCGATCACAAGCCATACGATGATATGAACAATCGACAGGATAAATCCGATGGACCACCATTTGCCTTGCGGGATGTAGCCTGCTCCGAAGAAGACCGGAGCCGCTCCAGAACCGTAGTGAGTCGTTGACCCGAACAGGTTACTGATGAACGCGAGGCTCAGCGCTGCTAAAAGCGGCGGTGCGCCCGCTGCCACGACGACAGCCAAAAATGCTGAATACATTGCACTGATGTGGGCTGTCGCACTTGCAAAGAAATAGTGAGAGTAATAATACACAACAATTAAAATGATGAATGCCACAATCCAAGAGAACCCTGATACGGATGATTTCATGGCATTACTGAACCAAGACACCATGCCTAATTCATTCAAGAAGTTGGCGAGCATGACAAGCGCCGCAAACCAAGTGAGCGTATCCCAAGCGCCCTGTTCTTTCTTGATATCATCCCAAGTCAGAACCTGTGATAATAAGAGAACGGACAAACCGATCAATGCGGTTGTGGTTGCGTCGATGTTGAAGCTGCCGCCAAAAATCCACAGCACAAGCACCAAAAGAAACACGATAACCATGGAAAGCTCTGATTTTTTGAACGGTCCCATTTCTTTCAGTTTTTCTGTTGCGATTTTCGCCGCATCCGGTGTTTCTTTGATTTCCGGCGGATACAGCTTGTAAATCACAAGCGGCGTGATGATTAAGCTTACAAGTCCCGGTACAATCGCGGCAATTGCCCAGCTTGTCCATGTTAAGTCCACCCCTGCGACATCATGGGCCAGCTTGGCAATCAGCGGGTTCGCCGCCATCGCTGTCAGGAACATAGCAGATGTGATCAGATTCCCCTGAAAACCGGTTTTTAATAAGAATGCACCGATTTTTCTCTCTGTTCCATTTGCCGGGCTTGATCCGAATGTTTCGGATAATGATCTGATAATAGGAAATATAATGCCTCCTGCACGCGCCGTATTACTTGGAATAGCAGGTGAAAGTATTAAATCACTGAATAGCAGTGAATAAGAAAGTCCAAGGGTTTTTTTCCCGAATTTCTGAACGAATACATACGAAATTCTCGCACCGAGCCCGGTTTTGATAAATCCCCGGGAAATAAAGAATGCGATAACGATAAGCCAAATGGTCTTATTCCCGAATCCGCTTAATGTATCCTCAATTGATAGTGTTCCAGTTAGTGCAGTAACCGCCAATGCAAAAATTGCAATTGCACCCATTGGCAAGGGCTTGGAGATAAAGCCGATAATTGTCGCGACAAAAATCGCAAACAAATGCCAAGCTTTAGGTTCAAGTCCGGACGGAGCGGGAATAAACCAGATGATTAGTCCCACAGCGACAGTAATAAGCAATGGAACAAGCTTTACTGCTGACTGTTTTCCTGCGTCTTTTTCTGAAGCCATAAATAGGTCTCCTCCTATATACTTGTTTTCCGATCCCCTTTTCCATTCTACTCCTTAACTAAGTTAATAAACATTTTAATTAATTAAAAAACACAAAGGTTAGCACCCTTTGTGTTTTTCACTTTCTTAATTTAATTTACCCGCACCCGCTTGATTTATAACATTTGATTTCACATTAGCAGAAGCATCAATCGATCCATGCAGAGACGGCGTCCAGCCGACAGAAGAGCTCAGCCCGTTTGCAGCCGATGCGTTGATCTGTGTGCCGTTCAGCAACGTGCCGGAGTCATATAAAGCCGTTCCCCCGCTGAATACGCTGATCGTTTTAGCAGCTGACAGTCCCGGTACGTCAATGACATTGTTTTGGGCATAGATTTTAGATGACTTTCCGATTCCCCATGCATAGCTGAAAGGATAACTTGAAGAGCTTGTGCTTCCTTCATAATAGTTATTGTATACGTGCACTTGCCCGAAGCGGACTCTCGGCGCGCGCTGGACAATATTTTTATAGCGGTTATGATGCAGCGTAATTTTTAATTTGCCGTCATCGGAGGTTTTGCTGTCACTTGATCCGAAAATGGAGCTTTTATCATGATCGTGATAATAGTTGTAAGACATCGTGATATAGTTAGCACCGTTGGAAGCATCCGTTTGGCCGTCATGGTGCTGATATTTTCTTCCATAATATTTCGGCGATGTGCTGTCCGGACGCGAACCGTCATTAAATGTACAGTGATCAATCCAGATGTGTGTGCCGCCGTTTATCGTGATGTTGTCGTATTGTGAGTTCCAGTTCCCTGAGCTTCCGTCAGTCGGATCCCATTGCGGAAAATAGTCATAGGCATCCTGGAATTCAATGTTGCGAATAATGACGTTATCACTCTTGATTTGGAAGTTTCCGCCCACGACTTTAGCGTTAGTCCCTGAACCGACGATCGTCGTGTTTGCAGGAATATCCACCATGACCCGTGCTTTTTGGTTTTTCTGAGAGCGTGCTCTCGCTTCTTCTTGTGTTCCCGACGGCTCTTTTTTGCCCCATGTGCTAGGATCATAGGCTTTCAAATATTTGTCCAAATCATACTCCGGATCTTTATAGTCATTTAGACCAAGCGGCTTCAGATTGTCATCCACGTTCATGTCAATCGTTCCCTTGATATAAATGATTTTTGGCGTTGTGTTCGTTTCCTTCCCTAATGCCGAGACAAGCTGGTTTCTGTTGCTGACGGTATACACATTTGAGGACGATGCTTTTGCCCCGCCTGTCGTGCCGGTCGAGTACGCGCCCCATCCATCATTGGATCCCAACGTCTGGTGGCCTAAATCAGCTGCGTTCGCGCCAGCTGGAGTCAATCCTAAAAACAAAGCCGTAGCTAACATCACTTTTTTCATCCACTATGTACCCCCATTTTCTATTTTGTGAGATTTTATTCCAATTTATCACAAAAATATAATAGCAAATTGAGGGACATCCAGAACCGAAAATGTTCCGCTATCCTATTGCGGCATTCTGCAAAATACCACCGCAAAGACCGCAAAAAAACCAAAAGGCCGTCATGGCCTTTTGGTTTTTTCTTTGCTTTATGCCCAAGCTTTCACTTTTTCGTTATCTGTCACAAAGAGAAGCACTTTTCCTTCATCTAAGCGTTTTTCAAATTGAGCGGCTTCATCTTCAGAAAAACCGATTTCGTGAATTTTATTGCGGAGCTCGTCTCCTTTTTTATTGAAGATATTTCCCACCGCGTGCTTGAAACCTGTTTCTTTGGCTCCGATCGTATTGGCATTCGTGTTGTCTGCCAGGCGTTCCGTTCTGTCATCGTCGTGAGCTAAGACGTATACATCCTCTTTCGCAACACCCATTTTCTGTAATTCCTCTACATCCTTCATAAGCTGTTCGTCATTTGTATACTCTTTTACAACTGGTTTCATGTCGATATTCCTCCTTCATGTTTTCTATATTTCTTTCATACCCGATCGTCTGTACCTGAAACAGATTCCAGAACATTAAAGAGAAAAACAGGAGGAATGGTAGTAGCTATTTGTTTTCCGTCCATGGTAAAGTGATAGGAACGGGACCTATTTTCAGAAAAATCAAAATTAAAGAGAAGCCGCTGCACGGAGCACACGACCATGAAATGCTGCCTTTATCCGTACGAGCAGGAGGTATGTCTAATGCAATACTTTTCACCAGAACAGCAATACAATGCTTGGATTGTGAGTGATTTAGTCAAACAGATTTTCCATAAGCGTGCCGGATGTTCACCAGGAATTCACGAGCTTGCGGTTTTTGCCGAGGAACATTTTCATATCGATATCGACTTTGTTTTCTCGATTATCATGAATATCGGCGACATTGAATTTGCACTAACAGATGAAATAGAAAAGAAATTGTCCGGTTATCTCAGCACTCTCCTTCCTTATGTCACTGCTGATATGTTCGAAACCTCTAAAGCCAACGCCCATGCGTTTTTGTCTCGAAGACACGGTAACGCTGCATACCACTTATTTGTGTCTGATGATGCTTTCATGAGAAAGCAGTAAAAAACGCAGCTTTCTTTACTAAAAAAATATTGACATGATAAGCCATGCTATTATAGTGTTACATGTGATAATGATTCTCATTACTAAATCTGAAAAAAGGAAGAATGACATGCGCACCTATTCTAACAAGTTGATTGCCATCATGAGTGTTTTATTGCTCGCCTGCCTCATTGTATCCGGCTGTTCATCAAGCCAGAATAACAACGGAAGCGGCGAAAGCAAGTCTAAAGATTCCAGAGTGATCCATGACGAAGAAGGAAAAACGACAGTAAGCGGCACACCTAAGCGGGTGGTTGTGCTTGAGCTTTCATTCTTGGATGCCGTTCACAATCTCGGCATTACGCCGGTGGGCATCGCCGATGACAACAAAAAAGATATGATTAAAAAGCTTGTCGGCAGCTCCATTGATTACACATCTGTAGGCACACGCAGCGAACCCAATCTTGAGGTCATCAGTTCCTTGAAGCCTGATTTAATCATCGCTGACGCTGAGCGCCATAAAAACATTTATAAACAGCTGAAACAAATCGCTCCGACAATTGAATTAAAAAGCCGTGAAGCGACATATGACGAAACGATCGACAGCTTTACGACCATTGCTAAAGCATTAAATAAAGAAGATGAAGGAAAAGAAAAGCTTGCCGAGCACAAAAAAGTCATCAACGATCTAAAAGCCGAACTTCCGAAAGATGAAAACCGCAACATCGTTCTCGGCGTTGCAAGAGCGGATTCCTTCCAGCTTCATACATCATCATCCTATGACGGAGAAATCTTTAAAATGCTAGGCTTTACACACGCTGTGAAGTCAGATAACGCCTATCAAGAGGTCAGCCTCGAGCAATTGAGCAAAATCGATCCTAATATTTTGTTCATCTCAGCCAACGAAGGCAAAACCATTGTAGATGAGTGGAAAACGAACCCGCTCTGGAAAAATCTCAAAGCGGTGAAAAATGGACAAGTCTATGATGCGGACCGTGACACTTGGACAAGATTCAGAGGCATCAAGTCTAGTGAAACAAGCGCCAAAGATGTGCTTAAAAAAGTGTATAATAAATAGGACAAATGAGAAGCGAGGGGAAATCCTTGCTTCTTCGTTTTTGCAACCAGACGCAGTAAGGAAGTGAGACTGTTGTATCATTCAGCCAAACGGCGCTCATCATCAAGACTGATGATGTTCATCATTGCACTGATTATTTTTATATTTGGGCTTGGGCTGAATCTTTCAGTAGGAGCCTCAGACATCGGCATCATAGATTCATTGAAATATCTTTTTGTATGGGACGGTTCAAAGGAACAGCTCATCATCTCTACTCTTCGCCTTCCCCGCACTTTAATCGGCGTTTTTGTCGGCGCCAGCCTAGCTGTAGCAGGGGCGCTGATGCAGGCTATGACCAGAAATCCTCTGGCTTCACCCCAAATTTTCGGTGTGAATGCGGGTGCATCGCTTTTTGTCGTTGCTTCTCTCGTCATTCTGCCGGCATCGCCCTATTCATCTGTTATATTCGCTTTTGCGGGTGCGGCAGCAGGCGGCGCGATTGTGTATATGATTGCCTCATCCGGCGGAATGACACCTGTTAAGCTGGCGCTGTCAGGAATGGCCGTGCATTTGTTCCTCTCCTCTATGACACAGGCCATCATTATTTTAAATGAGTCAGGTGAGGATGTTCTGTACTGGATGACAGGCGCAATCGACGGCAGCAACTGGCAGGATGTCATAACCATCGCTCCGTTTTCTGTCATTGGCATCGGGCTTGCCCTCGTATTTTCCGGTTCTGTTTCTGTTCTCGGTCTCGGAGACGAAACAGCAAAAGGGCTTGGACAAAATATGAACGGCATCCGGATTCTGATCAGTTTGATTATTTTAATCCTTTCCGGCGCTTCCGTAGCCGTCGCCGGGCCGATTGGCTTTGTCGGGCTGCTCGTCCCGCATATTGTCCGCAAGCTGATCGGAGAACATTATCAATACGTGCTTCCGTTTTCGGCACTGTTCGGTGCCATTTTGCTGGTGTACGCAGATGTTCTGGCCAGATGGATTGCATTTCCTTATGAATCACCGGTCGGCATTGTCACCGCGATTATCGGAACGCCGTTTTTCTTATATTTGGCAAGGAAAGGGCGACATCTGAAATGAAGAAAACAACCAGAAAACAAAAACGCCCCTTGCTGGCGATACTCATATTGGCCGTGATTTTGATCGTTCTGTCCGTCATCAGCATTGGAATCGGTGCATTATACATTTCACCTGATGCGGTAGTGACGAATCTGCTGGGACTGGATCATTCCTTTGAATTTATCATCCAGCAATATCGTCTGCCCCGCATCATATTAGCGATTTTGGCCGGTGCTGGGCTTGCCGCTGCCGGAGCGATTTTACAGGGTGTGATCCGAAATCCGCTCGCTTCCCCGGACGTTGTCGGCATTTCAAAAGGCTCCGGACTTGCGGCGATGGCTGTGATTCTCATCTTTCCTGAGTCGCCGGTATACGTGCTTCCGTTCTCCGCATTTGCCGGAGCCGCCATTATTGCTGTACTATTATTAATGATAGCCCGAAAAAAGAGCATTCAGCCCTCTTCACTGGCTTTATCAGGCATTGCTTTAGGCGCGGTCTGCCACGCCGGAATGCAATATATGATGGTCAAGTTTCCGGGCGACGTGAATGCTGCACTCATTTGGCTGACAGGAAGCCTCTGGGGAAGAAACTGGGAAGAAGTCAAGCTGCTTGCGCCTTGGCTTTTGATTCTTTTTCCGATCGTATGCATACTCATACCGAAGCTGGATCTTATGTCACTCGGGGATGAGCTTGCGCAGGGTCTCGGAGAAAACGCAAACCGGCTGCGATTCATCCTGATTTTCACCGCGGTGGCGCTGGCGGGAAGCTGTGTAGCCGTCGTCGGCTCAATCGGTTTTATCGGCTTGCTTGCTCCGCATATCGCCAGACGGCTTACCGGAGAAAAAGCTAAATATTTACTGCCTGCATCGGCATTGATTGGTGCTATTATATTATTAATTGCAGATACGTTAGGGCGTGGCATCATGCCTCCGGTTGAAATACCTGCCGGAATACTGACAGCCGTGATCGGCGCGCCTTATTTCTTATATTTATTGAAATTCGAAGCGAGGAAACAGTAGGGAGAGGATACCATGGGAAAACTGGCTGCAGACCAGCTCACTCTTTCATATGACAGTACAGTGATTATTGACGGAGTCGACTTAAAGATAGAAGAAGGAAAAATCACTGCGCTCATCGGCGCTAATGGCTGCGGTAAATCAACAATCCTCAAATCGCTCGCCAGGCTGATGGCTCCGAAAAGCGGTACAGTGCTACTAGAAGGAAAAGACATCCACCGCCAGCCATCAAAAGAAGTCGCAAAAAAACTGGCCATTCTTCCACAATCTCCTCAGGCTCCTGAAGGATTGACGGTAGAGGAATTATGCTATTTTGGCAGACATCCTCACAAAAAGCTGTTATCCAAGCATACCCAAGAGGATCATGACATGGTAGAGTGGGCGCTGGAAGCAACGGGCATGATTGAACTGAAGGATCGGACACTTGATGCCCTCTCAGGCGGTCAAAGACAAAGAGCCTGGATTTCCATGGCACTTGCACAAGGCACTGATTTGCTTTTGCTTGATGAGCCGACCACGTATTTAGACATCTCACACCAGATTGAAGTACTTGAACTGCTGAAAAAGCTGAACCGCGACCATGGCCGCACCGTTGTCATGGTGCTCCATGATTTAAACCAAGCCGCTCAATATGCTGACTATCTAATCAGTGTGCTGGACGGAAAAATATACAACGCCGGAACACCGGAAGATGTGTTCACCCAGCCATTTTTCCGTGAAGTCTTCGGCTTGGAATGCTGCATCATGAGAAGCCCGATCGACCAGAAGCCAATGTGCCTGCCGACGGGACTGTGTCCGAAATTACGGGCGAAATGAAAAGGAGAGGAAATCCCTCTCCTTTTTTGTATGCCGGCTTACCTTTTGTATTTCCTCTCCTGTCCATGTTACAGTGGTGTCAACCAAGTGATAGGAGGATGAAAATGACAGCATCTCAGCAGCAAATTCAATTAGCAAGACGTCCACAAGGTATTCCTGTTCATGAAGACTTTCGCTTTGAAACCATTCCGGTTCCTGAACCCAAGCAAGGGGAAGTGCTTGTCAAAACGCTTTATGTTTCGGTTGACCCTTATATGCGCGGCCGTATGCAGGATACGAAGTCATATGTTGAGCCGTTCGCTTTAAATGAAGCGCTTTCTGGCGGGGTTATCGCTGAAGTTGTGTCAGACGGGAATCATCTGAAAAAAGGCGATATCGTCATCGGAAATCTCAGCTGGCAGGAATTTTCCGCTGTGAGCGAGTCTGCCTTGCGAAAAATTGATACAAGCCTTGCTCCCGCTTCGGCCTATCTCGGCATTTTGGGAATGACCGGCTTAACAGCATACTTCGGATTGCTGGACATCGGACGCCCGAAGGAAGGCGAAACCGTGGTTGTCTCCGGAGCTGCCGGAGCCGTCGGTTCAACAGTCGGTCAAATTGCCAAAATCAAAGGCGCTCGAGTTGTCGGTATCGCGGGTTCTGATGAAAAAATCGACTATTTAAAACAGGAGCTGCAGTTTGACGAAGCCATCAATTACAAAACAGCGGGTGATATCCAAAAAGCGCTTCAAGACGCTTGTCCTGACGGTATCGATGTGTATTTTGACAATGTCGGCGGACCGATTTCAGACGCGGTCATGAACCTGCTCAATGAATTTGCCCGCATTCCGGTGTGCGGCGCCATTTCTTCCTATAACGCAGAAAGCGAAGCAGATGACATGGGCCCTCGTGTCCAATCAAAACTCATTAAAACGAAGTCGCTGATGCAAGGCTTTATCGTAAGCGACTACTCCGATCGTTTTTCTGAGGGAGCAAAACAGCTGGCCGAATGGCTGAAGGCTGGTAAACTCCATTACGAGGAAACCATCACAGAAGGCTTCGAAAACATTCCTGACGCGTTTCTCGGTTTATTTAAGGGAGAAAATAAAGGGAAACAGCTGATCAAGGTCAGTGATCCGAGCTGAATGAAGATGAAAACGGGAGGGCTTTTTGCCCTCCTTTTGTGTTTCGATGAGATCAGCTGCGAAGAATCAGCGTAAGAAAACCATCTTCATCAGGTTCTGTATCTTCCAAAGTGAATCCTGCTGCTTGAAAGCAAGCTAAACATGCCACCCATACCCGCACACTTTTAAATTCAGGGTCATTCAGCAGTTTTTGCAGTATTTGTTTTCAGTACCCTTGAAGCCGGTACAAAGGATTGACGATCAATCCAATATATGTCCGCTTCTCCCCGAACTCAATAACGACCATCCCTGCCGGCAGCTGTCCATCATACGCCATGATGACAGTATCGTGTTTATCTTTATTTACTCGTGCATACCACTCATCTAATGGCAGCATCCCATCCATTCTCCGTCTGGTATCCTCATTCTCAAACCAGTGTTCAAGGATGTTCAGCTCTGGCTCCTTCACTGTTTGAAATCTGTCTATTGAAACCACCTTCCCACCCCCTGCGCGAAACTTTTTCTATTATTTTACAATAAAAAGAAGGGCTTTTCGCCCTTCTTTTTATTTCGTCTTCAGTTTTCCGCCTGCATACACAGCTTCACTCAGTTCAACACCAAGCTTCTTCGCCATTTTTTTCAGCTTAGATTCCTCCAATTTCGTAACAAGGCTCAGCACGTTGCCTTCTTTTCCGGCCCGGCCTGTTCGTCCTGATCTGTGGACATAGCCATCTTCATCAGGAATATCAGCATGAATCACGTATGGCAGGTTTTCAATGTCTAAACCGCGTGCGGCAATGTCAGTCGCCAATAAAAGAGGAAACTCTCCGTCTTCGAATGCGGCAATGATTTTTGCCCGCTCCATTTTTTTCGCTTCACTGTGCAAAACGCCGAGTTCAACGTGGTGATATGCCAGTTTTTCCGCATATACACTCAGGTTGCCAATGTCTCTCACAAATACGAGTGCCTGCATGCCTTCAAGCCTTGACAGCTTTTGCAGCAGCTTCACTTTGTCGCGCTGGTCGCAAATCAGGTATTGATGCTTCACTTTCCCTGCCTCCGCCTTGCTTCGCTGTACCTTCAACACCTCAGGCTCTTGCGCCAATTCGCGGAGCACATCCTCTGTTTCCTTTTTAAGCGTGGCAGAGAAACATAGAAGCTGGCGGTCTCTTAATGTCGTTTTAATAATTTGTTTGATCGTCTCGCGATGCTCCGGCAGGATAAGCTGATCCGTTTCATCAAGTACAATCGTTTTCACTTCATGCATTTTGAGTTTCTTTGCTTTAATCAGTTCAAATACCCTGCCCGGTGTGCCGACAATGATATGCGGATGTTTCTTCAGCTTTTCGACCTGCTTCTTTACATTCGCCCCGCCGATTAAGGAAGCCGCACGCAGCTCTGAGCCCGCTTTCCAATCCTGAATCACCTGAAAAATCTGCATGACCAGCTCACGGGAAGGCGCTAAAATCACCGCTTGCGGATGCTTTTGCTCTGGTTTGATCCGCTCCAAGACCGGCAGCGCATACGCCAGCGTCTTCCCTGTGCCTGTCGGCGATTCTGCAATGACATCCTTTCCGTCCATGATCAGCTGGGCTGCCTGCTCCTGAACAGGGGTTGGCGTTTGAAAGCCGGAAGCATTCCAATTCTCTTGTATAAATGATTGTGCATTATGTAAAAATGGCCAAGTTTGCGTCATTTTGTTCTCCTCAATTCCTGAAATCTATTCCATAGTATCTCAAAACCTCGCCCGGAACGCAATTTTTCTTTTTCTTTCCTATACCTTTCAACATTCCGAATCCTCCTTTATAATCAAAAGGGTGAATATTACACGCCGATTGTGCGTGTTTGATAATGATAGAGGTGTAAACATGAGTATTTTATCTGTAAAGGATTTAAGCCACGGCTTCGGGGACCGGGCCATTTTTAATAACGTTTCCTTCCGCCTGTTAAAAGGCGAGCACGTCGGCTTGATCGGCGCAAACGGTGAAGGAAAATCAACCTTCATGAATATTATTACCGGAAAGCTTGAACCTGATGAGGGAAAAGTCGAATGGTCAAAAAATGTCCGTGTCGGATACCTTGATCAGCATACCGTGCTGGAAAAAGGAAAATCTATTCGCGACGTCCTGAAAGACGCATTCCATTATTTATTTGCGATGGAAGAGGAAATGAACGAGATTTACAACAAAATGGGCGAGGCTGATCCCGACGAGCTCGAGAAGCTGCTTGAAGAAGTCGGCGTCATTCAAGACGCGCTGACAAACAATGATTTTTATGTCATCGATTCCAAGGTGGAGGAAATTGCCCGCGGTCTAGGTTTGAGCGATATCGGTTTAGAGCGAGATGTCACCGATCTGAGCGGCGGACAGCGCACAAAGGTCCTTCTCGCTAAGCTTCTCCTTGAAAAGCCGGAAATTCTGCTTCTCGATGAGCCGACCAACTATCTTGATGAACAGCATATTGAATGGCTGAAACGCTACCTGCAGGAATACGAGAACGCGTTCATCCTGATTTCCCACGATATTCCGTTCTTAAACAGTGTCATCAACCTGATTTATCACGTTGAAAATCAAGAGCTGACACGCTATGTTGGCGACTACCATCAGTTTATGGAAGTCTACGAGGTGAAAAAACAGCAGCTTGAAGCGGCCTACAAAAAGCAGCAGCAGGAAGTCGCAGAGCTGAAGGATTTCGTTGCCCGCAACAAAGCGCGTGTCAGCACGAGAAACATGGCGATGTCCCGCCAAAAGAAACTCGATAAGATGGATATGATCGAGCTTGCGGCAGAAAAGCCAAAGCCGGAATTCCACTTTAAGCCGGCGAGAACGTCAGGCAAGCTGATTTTTGAGACGAAGGATCTCGTGATCGGTTACGATTCCCCGCTGTCCCGTCCGCTCAACCTCCGCATGGAACGCGGCCAAAAAATCGCCCTTTACGGCGCAAACGGGATCGGAAAAACGACGTTGCTGAAAAGTTTGCTTGGCGAAATCCAACCGCTCGAAGGCTCTGTAGAACGCGGTGAGCACATCTATACCGGCTATTTCGAGCAGGAGGTCAAGGAAACAAACAACAATACGTGCATCGAAGAAGTATGGAGCGAATTCCCTTCTTATACGCAGTATGAAATCCGTGCCGCTCTGGCAAAATGCGGACTGACGACAAAGCATATCGAAAGCCGCGTCTCCGTATTAAGCGGAGGCGAAAAAGCGAAAGTCAGATTGTGCAAGCTAATCAACTCAGAAACAAACCTGCTGGTGCTCGATGAGCCAACAAACCACTTGGATGTCGATGCCAAGGAAGAGCTCAAGCGCGCCCTCAAAGAATATAAAGGCTCCATTCTGCTCATTTCCCACGAGCCAGACTTTTATATGGATATCGCGACAGAAACATGGAACTGCGAGTCTTGGACGACGAAAGTGCTTTAATTTATAAAAAACCCGCCTGATGAAGGGCGGGTTTTTTACTGCCATTTTTTCTGAACGATTCTCAAAAGCTCTCTGTCTTTTAAAATGAGCTGCAATGGAGATGTGAATTCATCAAGTGTCAGCTCTTTTTTGCCAGAAAGCTCATAGTCTTCCTCATCAGCCCATGCGGTGAACCATTCAACCGAAAAGCTGTTTTTCATGATGCTGTGTATGTAATGATAGAGCACCTGTAAACACTTCTGATCATATTCGTCAGGCTTTGCCTTATCCATGGCAAACGTCCCCTCTACAGCATGAACCATCAACGGAGTTAAAAAAATCTCACTGAATGTCCTGGAAACAAACGAAAAGAAATCTTAAAAAAGGAGAAATTGCTTTCTGACGGAAATTACTACAATACGGTAGTAATGGGAAGATTCCACGATTAAAAAAAGACACTGCATATGCGCAGTGTCTTTCGTTATTAATGCCCCGCCTTAATCCCAGCAAGATGTTTACGTCCCATGAGAAGGACAAGCATGCCGACAAAAACGACGATTCCTCCTACTGTATATGGTGTGCTTGCGGTGAAGTGTTCTGACAGCATTCCCGCAATCCACGGAGCGAGCGCGCCGCCGATGAAGCGGACTGAGCTGTAGGCTGAAGACGCGATTGAACGTTCAACCGGCGCAGAACCCATCACAGCGGTTGTCATGATCGTATTCACCATACCGAGGACAGCACCAGCGACAACGATACATGTAATAATCAAAGTCTGATGGTCTGTCCAGATCCCCATAATAACGAGAATGGCCGCAAAGGCGATAAAGAGAACGACGAGCGAACGCACTGTGCCCAGCGCTTTGTGCACGAGCGGCGCCGTAAAGACTGACGTAATCGCCAGCAGAAGGCCCCAGCCGAAGAAGACATATCCAAGACCGTGTTCATCTAAATCCAGAACGAACGGAGAATAAGCAAGCAAAATAAAAAATCCAAAGTTGTATAAGAATGCCGATACCGCCATCGTTAAAAGGCCCTTATATTTGAGCGCCTTCATCGCATCAAACACACCGACGCGTTTCGCCGGTTTCGGCAATTTCGGAAGCATGAAAGAAATCGCGATTAACGCAATAAACATCAGGACAGATACTCCGAAAAACGGCGCGCGCCATGAAATGCTTCCAAGCTCTCCGCCTGCAAGCGGCCCGACGGAAATCCCGAGACCGAGCGCAGCCTCATACAAAATAATCGCTTGGGCGCTTCCTCCGACTGATACGCCGACGATGACTGCAAGCGCTGTTGAAATAAATAAGGCGTTACCTAACCCCCAGCCGCCGCGATAACCGACAAGCTGAGCTATTGAGCTTGAACTTCCGCCAAGCGCTGCAAAGACAATAATAAAAATAAGTCCGAGAATTAACGTCCATTTCGCGCCGATGCGGCTGGAAATGGCTCCTGAGAAAAACATCATAAATCCGGTTACAAGCAAATAACTTGTAAACAAGAGTGATACTTCACTAGGTGAAGCATGTAATTGTGCGGCAATGGCCGGAAGAATTGGATCGACCAGCCCGATTCCCATAAAAGAAATCACACAGGCAAACGCGACAGCCCATACCGCTTTCGGCTGGCTGATCAAGCCTGTTTTCTGATTCACTTGTGTTGTCTTATCCATTTGACCTGACCTCCATCTTTATTCCATTAAAAGAAACGCTACAAAAATAGCGTTTGGCAAATTTTCATTCGATTGATTGAATGGCGCGTTCCGCTTTATTTTTCATGCCTTGCAGGCGTTCTTTAAAGCTTTGGAATGTGCGGATTTTCTCATCAATCAAATCCAGCTGGTGATTCAGGGTTTCCTGAATTTCCTCCAGTTTTTCTTTCCGTTCCTTAGGATCCAGTGACAACAAATACCCCTCTTTGTTTAACTCTAGCTGGCGGCTGGTTTCCATGAAATGCTGAAGCTCCTGAAGGGAAAAACCGAGCACCTCTTTTGTGCTGATGACTTTCTCAAGCTCCTCCATATCATCCTCTGAATAAAGCCTTACACCGCCGTCTGTCCGTTTCGGCGCCGGAATCAAGCCGATTTCTTCATAAAACCGGATGGTCCGCTTTGTCAGTCCGCTTCTTTTGGCCACTTGATCAATCTTCATCCATTCCAAGGTAAATCCCCCTTCGCCGTTTCTGTTACCATTATACACCTTTTGAACCTTAACGTAAACGTTAAGTTTTAAAAAGCAATAAAAAAGACGAGTAGCATAAAGCACCCGTCTTTCACTTTCCTGTTTAAGCTAAACTTCCCGCCACTGACAGAGACTCTTTTTGAAGGCTTTCAGAAAGCACTCGATACGCGATCACTTTCTTCTTGTACTGTTTCACGACGTCGATATGGTCGTCGTAGCGGTACACGAACAGCTTCACGTCTTTTTTTCCTTTTTTTGTATCTATCACCAGCGGCGTGCCGCCGTTTTCCGGATGTAAATAACGCTCTTCATCACCTGGATAGATATAATATTTTTCCAGGAAGATAGCTTCGTTAAATTGATCAATCACTTTCTGCTTCTCTGCACCCTCGAGGCGTTTTCCATCTAGAGAGAGACTCGCATTTTCGTCACTCAGCTTGGCGTGCACTTCAAATTTGCCGAGCAGCCATTCTATGACGCCTGTAGGAAGACAGGTTAATACGATTTTCACCAGACTCATGAGAATTAACATCACGATCGCCCATGTCATACTTCATCATCTCCGTTAGTTTTCCATGTGCCGCTGACACACAATTTTATCCTAACATAAGCAGGCCGGTTCGTTTTTGTCCATTATGTGAAAAAAAGCGCGGCCTGCTGCGGCCACGCTTTTTAGCTTTCCAGCTCTTCTATCATGAGGGACAATTCTGTCCAGCGGTCCATCGCAGCCTCAAGCTCTTCCGCAGTTTTCGCCTGCTCGGCCATCAGCTCTTGGATTTTGCCAAAATCACTGCCTGCTGCGGCGATGTCAGCTTCGAGCTGTTCATGCTTTTCTTCCAGCTGGGCAATTTTATCTTCGATGCCGTCCCATTCAAGCTGATCTTTGTAAGAAAGCTTTTTCCGTTTTTTCTTCGGCTCAGCTTCGGCCGGTTTTTCCTCAGCTGCCTGTTTTGGGGCCGCTTTTTTCGCTTTTGACTCCTCCATATAGTCGCTGTAGGAGCCTTGGAAGCGGGAAATGACGCCATTTCCTTCAAACACAATCAAACGGTCGACGACGCGGTCAAGGAAATAGCGGTCATGGGATACGGTGATGACGACGCCTGGGAACTGGTCAATATAATCCTCAAGAACGCTTAATGTTTCAGTATCCAAATCGTTCGTCGGTTCATCGAGAAACAGGACATTCGGCTCCTGCATGAGAACCTGAAGCAAGTATAAACGGCGCTTTTCCCCGCCGGACAGCTTGCGGATATACGTCTGCTGCATCGAACGCGGGAAGAGGAAACGCTCGAGCATTTGTTCAGCTGTAATCATATCGCCATCTGCCGTTTTTACGACCTCCGCCGTTTCTTTTATATAGTCAATGACCTTTAACTCACCGTTCATTTCACTATGATCCTGAGTATAGTAGCCGATTCTGACCGTCTGTCCGATCGTAATATCGCCTCCGTCCGGCGTATGACGGCCGGCAAGGGCATTTAACAGCGTTGTTTTCCCGATGCCGTTCGGCCCGATGATCCCGATCCGTTCACCTGGTATGACAAGTTCATTAAAACGGTCGACGAGCATGCGGCCGTCATAAGCGATCATGACGTTCTCCGCTTCAATAACCTGTTTTCCGAGACGGTGCGAGCCAATGGCAAAATCGAGTGAACCTGATGACTGAGGACCTTTTTGCTCTTTAAGCGACTCTACCCGGTCAATTCTCGCCTTTTGTTTTGTGGAGCGGGCTTTCGCTCCTCGTCTGAGCCAGGCCAGCTCGCGGCGCAGCAGGTTTTGCCGCTTCGTTTCCTTTTGCTCAGCCTGCGCTTCCCGTTCCGCGCGTTTTTCTAAAAACACTTCATAGTTGCCTTTGTACGTGTAGAGGCTGCCTCTTTCAAGCTCATAAATGCGGTTGGTGACACGGTTTAAGAAATATCTATCGTGCGTCACCAGCATGACGGCGCCGGGATATTGGCTTAAATACCCTTCAAGCCACTCAATCGTTTCATTATCCAAATGGTTTGTCGGCTCGTCCAAAATGAGCAGATCAGCGGGCTGAATTAAGTTTTTGGCAATGGCCACCCGTTTTTTCTGGCCGCCTGAGAGCTCATTGACCGGTTTTGTTACGTCGTTGACGCCCAGCTTAGACAATACGGTTTTTGCCAAGGTGTTTGCATCCCATGCATTGTTTGCGTCCATTTTCGCTTGTGCTGCCAGCAGGTGTTTCTGGCGCTGTTCATTTTCGGGATCTTTCCCCAGTTCATACAGCGCTTCTTCATATTCACGCAAGGTTTTCATCACAGCCGATTCACCGGAATAGATATGCTCCAGCACTGTTTGCCCCGCAGGCAGCTCCGGGTCTTGATGAAGAAATTCGACCTGCACGCTTCCGGATTTCGTGATTTCTCCTTCTTCGATAGATTCCAAGCCGGCAATCACTTTCAGCAGCGTTGATTTGCCTGTTCCGTTTGGCCCGATTAATCCGATTCTCTCATTCTCTTCAATATGAAAGGAGATATGGTCAAATAATGTTTTATCTCCGTATGTTTTATAAAGATTTTCCGCTTTTAATATGCTCATGTTTCCTATCAATCCTCACGTAAGTTCATGTGTACATTTTAAATCAGCCGCTGGAATAAAACTAGTAAAACGTCAGACAAATTTCATGGAAATGCAGGATAGAAAAAGACCAGGGACATTTGTCCCCGGTCTCTTACTCTTCCTCAAGCGCTTTTTCAGCCATTTTTGCAAGATGCTGCGCGCTTCCTGAAATCTCCTGCATCGTGGCGGAAATTTGTTCAACGGCAGCGGCTTGTCCGTCTGTATGCTGATTAATCGACTCAATGGATTCCTCCAGCCCTTTCAGCAGGCTGTGGATTTTTTTCGTAATCTGGTCAATTTGACCGACATTTTCTTTTGAATGCGTCGCTAGCTTTCTGATCTCATCTGCGACGACAGAGAATCCTTTTCCGGACTCCCCTGCTCTTGCCGCTTCGATCGCGGCATTCAAGCCGAGCAGATTGCTTTGGTCCGAGATGCCTTTAACAGTTACTGAAATATCGGCGATTTCACCGGCGCTTTCGCTTACTTTTTTCGCCTGAGAGGAAATGCCCGACATTTGAGTTGAAAACCCGTTAATTGATTCAGAAATGTCGGAAATAGCCGCGGCTGTTTGTTCAACGACAGCAGATAAGCTTTCCGCCACATCATGCAGCTTTGACGACTCCTCAAGGCTCGTTCCGAGGCCGACGCCTCCAATGACTCTTCCATTCTCGTCGTGCAGCGGGATGGCACGCGCGATCAATGGGAAGCCGAACAATTCTTTCGGAACCATGCTCGTCTTCTTCTGATTGCTGCGGATGGCATCTGTGATGATATCCCCTTCCTGCAGCGGATCGCCGGCTTTTACGTTCAGCGAAAAGGTTTTGGCCGGTATATTCACGAGCAGTTTTTCCGTATCATAAATGCCGATTGTAATATCATCCTGAACCAGGCTGTTTAAATAAGGGGCTACTTTGATAAATGCGTCCAGAATATCTGCGGTTTCTTTTTCCGTATTTATGGTCAATTCCATTCACTCCTTTTCATTAATAAGGGAAGCTGCGTTTTTCGTGCTGGACCGAGATCCATTTCAGCGTTGTAAATTCTTCGAGGCTCCACTCACCGTTTAAACGGCCGAGGCCTGATTGCTTTTCACCGCCGAAGGCTACATTCGGTTCATCATTGATGGTCGTGTCATTGACGTGAATCATGCCTGTTTCAATGCGTTTCGCAAAAGCCACGCCGCGCTCAAGATTTGACGTATGAACGGCACCGCTCAAGCCAAACGGGGTTTCGTTTGCGATATCCACCGCTTCGTCTTCTGAATCAAACTTCATAAAGGAGACGACTGGTCCGAACAGCTCTTCCTTGGCAATGCTCATGAACGGTTTGACGTCTTTTAAGATCGTCGGTTCCACGATCGTCCCATTAAATCCGCCAAGCTTCACTGGTACAGCGCCTTCTTCAATTGCTTGCTCAACAGTCTTCATCAGCCCGTCCGTCTGTCTGCTGTTGATTAATGGCCCGATAATCGTATCAGGATCCATTGGGTCGCCGACTTTCAGCGATTCCACTTTTGCCTGGTACAGCTCAAGGAACTTGTCATAAATAGAAGAATGAACAAGCACGCGGTTGGCTGACATGCAAATCTGTCCTTGATGTGTAAATCGGCTGAACACCGCCGCATTGACCGCATATTCTATATCTGCATCCTCAAGTACGATGAAGGCGCTGTTCCCGCCAAGCTCAAGAAGCGGCTTTTTAAAATGCTTCATCGCAAGCTGTCCGATGTAGCTGCCGACTTTCGTAGAACCGGTAAATGAGATGATCCGCGGCACTGGATGCTCAACGAAGCTGTCGCCGATTTCAGCAATGTCTGTGACAACAACATTCAGCAGTCCCTCTGGAATTCCCGCGTTCTCAAAAATTTTCGCAATCAGCGTTCCGCCGCAAATCGGCGTTTCCTCATGCGGCTTTAGCACAACGCCATTGCCGGCTCCGAGTGCAGGCGCCACTGATTTCATAGATAAAAAGAATGGGAAGTTAAACGGACTGATGACACCGACAACGCCTGCCGGCACGCGATATAATCTGTTTTCCTTGCCATCTATTGTGGACGGAAGAATTTTCCCCTCCATGCGGATTGGGAACGTTGCCGCTTCTTTCATGATGTTTTTGACAAGTCCGATTTCAAAAGCCGCTTTGAGCCTTGTACCGCCTAGCTCCTCCATAATCAAATAAATAATGGCTTCTTCATTTTCTTCAATATACGTGACGGCTTTTTCTAAAATGGTTCTTTTCTCAAACGGGTTGACCGCATCCCATTTTTTCTTTGCCAGCGCCGCTGCCCGATACGCTTCATCTACATCGTCAGCAGTCGCTTTACGGAATGTTGTGAATGTTTTTTGAGTATAAGGATTTTTGTTTTCCAATACATTTGGGCTGCTGCCCTCCTGCCATTTCCCGCCGATAAACTGTTTATTCAACTCTTCATATTGAAACATGGTCAGCATCTCCTTTATAACCGCAAATCAAAATATGGGCGAATCTATTTTTTCTATCGGTTCATCTTGCATAAAATTGAATATACGATTAGTAAAAATTACTATCCTATGATACGACAACGCTGTTTCGCTTCTATCATTTAAAGCAGAAAAATATTTTATTGACTGCGTCAAATTTCGACAATATAATACAACAAGAACTGTATATAATGATTAGAATATTTTGAATATTTTCAGGAGGAACTTTTGATGAGTTCATTATTTAGAAAAAAACCGCTTGAAACATTGAGTGCGCAGAGCAAGTCAAAAAGCCTTGCCCGTACGTTAAGCGCATTTGATTTAACCTTGCTCGGTATCGGTTGTGTCATCGGTACAGGGATTTTTGTCATTACAGGAACAGTGGCAGCGACCGGTGCAGGTCCCGCCCTCATCATATCGTTTATTTTAGCGGGGCTCGCCTGTGCGCTGGCTGCTTTCTGTTATGCTGAGTTTTCGTCTTCCATTCCGATTTCGGGAAGCGTGTACTCATACTCATACGTGACACTTGGAGAGCTGCTCGCCTTTTTGATCGGATGGGATCTCATGCTTGAATATGTCATTGCACTGTCAGCGGTTGCCACCGGCTGGTCTTCATACTTTCAATCACTGCTTGCCGGCTTCAATCTTCATATTCCGGCTGCACTGACAGGAGCGCCGGGAAGCACGGCGGGCGCCGTATTTAATCTTCCGGCTGCGGTGATCATTCTCCTCATCACTGCGATTGTCAGCAGAGGCGTCAAGGAAAGCACACGCTTTAACAACGTCATCGTACTGATGAAAATCGCGATCATTTTATTGTTCATTATTGTCGGTATCGGCTATGTGAAACCGGACAACTGGTCTCCTTTTATGCCATTCGGGATGAAAGGCGTCATTCTTAGCGCTGCCACTGTATTCTTCGCGTATCTTGGGTTTGACGCGGTTTCTAACGCCTCAGAGGAAGTAAAAAATCCGCAAAAAAACATGCCCGTCGGCATTATTTCAGCTCTAGCCGTCTGTACGGTTCTGTACATCGCGGTATCGCTTGTGCTGACAGGCATGATGCCTTATGCCAAATTGAATGTCGGAGATCCTGTATCCTTTGCGCTGAAATTTGTCGGACAGGACGCTGTTGCCGGAATTATTTCTGTCGGTGCGATTATCGGGATTACGACGGTGATGCTCGCTTTGCTGTACGCTCAGGTTCGTTTGACATTTGCCATGAGCAGAGACGGCCTTCTGCCTGGATTGTTCGCAAAGGTTCATCCGTCATTTAAAACCCCGTTCCGCAACACGTGGCTGACAGGGATCGTTGCAGCGGGAATCGCCGGCTTTATTAACCTCGGAACGCTGGCCCACCTGGTGAACATGGGAACACTTGCCGCGTTTACGGTCATATCTATTGCTGTCATTGTGCTAAGAAAGAAACATCCTGAAATCAAAGCGTCCTTCAGAGTGCCGTTCGTTCCGGTTGTGCCGATTATCAGCGCAGGCATCTGCCTTTGGTTCATGTACAGCCTTCCCGGCGTCACATGGCTTTCATTTGTCATCTGGATCGCTGTCGGAACGCTGGTTTATTTCCTATATTCGAGAAAACACAGCTTATTAAACAAATAATCTCTTTTTAGCCGGCGGTGCCTCACCCGCCGGCTTTTTCCTTTTTTTATGTGCTATACTTTGAGTACGCATGAGAAAGGGAGACACACAGATGAAACAATACCGCACTTTATTATTTGATGTAGATGATACCATCCTTGATTTTCAAGCGGCAGAAGCTTTAGCCCTGCGTTTGCTGTTTGAAAATCAGAACATTCCTTTAACAAATGACATGAAGGCGCAGTATAAAACCATCAATCAAGGTCTCTGGAGAGCCTTTGAAGAAGGTAAGATGACACGGGATGAAGTCGTAAACACGCGTTTTTCCGCTTTGCTCAAGGAGTACGGTTACAAAGCAGACGGCGCTTTGCTTGAGCAAAAATACCGCCGCTTTCTTGAAGAAGGACATCAGCTTATTGACGGTGCATTTGATCTCATCTCAAATCTGCAGCAACAGTATGATTTGTACATCGTGACAAACGGTGTGTCTAACACACAATATAAGCGTCTCCGTGATTCAGGATTATTTCCATTCTTCAAGGACATTTTCGTTTCTGAAGACACAGGCTTCCAAAAGCCAATGAAGGAATATTTCGATTACGTGTTTGAACGGATTCCTCAATTTTCAGCAGAGCACACATTAATCATCGGGGATTCACTAACTGCTGATATCAAAGGCGGACAGCTCGCCGGGCTTGATACTTGCTGGATGAACCCTGACATGAAGCCGAATGTGCCAGAGATCATACCAACCTATGAGATTCGTAAGCTTGAAGAGCTATATCACATTTTGAATATCGAAAATACCGTCAGCTGCTAATCAGGCTGACGGTATTTCTTTTATAAGAGTCTTTTTTCCTCTTGATAAATTCTTCACCTTATGAATAATATGGTGGTATGCTTTGGTTATATATGTAAGGAGGAGACTCAATTGGCTATCGCCGCCCCGGTAAAAGAAAAAACAATTCAAAAACCAGGCACCACGGTGTATCCGATTTTGATTATTATCGGAATTTGCCATATGCTCAACGATTCGCTTCAAGCTGTGATTCCGGCCATGTTCCCTATTTTGGAACGCTCCATGAGCCTGACGTTTACACAGCTTGGCATCATCGCTTTCACATTAAACATGGTGTCATCCGTCATGCAGCCTGTTGTCGGCTGGTATACCGATAAACGGCCGCGGCCGTATGCGCTGCCAGTCGGTTTGACCGCCAGCATGCTTGGCATTTTGGGCCTTGCATTTGCCCCGTCATTCATAACGATCCTATGCTGTGTGTTTTTCATTGGATTAGGCTCGGCCATTTTCCATCCGGAGGGCTCCCGTGTGGCGTATATGGCCGCCGGCACAAAACGCGGGCTCGCCCAGTCGATTTATCAGGTGGGCGGAAACTCAGGCCAGGCGATGGCCCCGCTGATCACCGCGCTGATCCTTGTGCCGCTCGGGCAATTCGGCGCTGTTTGGTTCACGCTTGTCGCCGCGCTTGCTGTTATGTTTCTCATGTATATCGCGAAATGGTACGCCTCACGTCTCGGCAGCCTTGCCCAGAAATCAGGCAAGCAAAAGAAAACGGCTGAAAACACGGCCATCACCAAATCTGTTGTATCTGCTCTTATTATTATTATATTTCTCATTTTTGCTCGTTCTTGGTATACGAGTGCGATCGGTAACTTTTACACGTTTTACGCGATGGATACCTATCACGTAAGCATTCAGCAGGCACAAAGCTATATTTTTGTCTTCTTGCTGTTCGGCGCAATCGGCACGTTTCTCGGCGGCCCGCTTGCAGACCGTTTTGGAAAACGCTTCGTTATCCTCGGTTCGCTGTTATGCTCGGCGCCGCTGGCGATTGTGCTGCCATTTGCCGGCCCGGTTCTCGCCTATGGCGTGCTCGCATTGATTGGCTTGGTTCTGATGTCGAGCTTTTCTGTAACGGTCGTCTACGCACAGGAGCTAGTTCCTGGAAAAATCGGCACAATGTCCGGTTTAACCGTCGGGCTTGCCTTCGGGATGGGCGCAATCGGCGCTGTGGCGCTGGGCGCTCTGATTGATGCAGCGGGACTGACCCCGACGATGATCGCCATTGCCTTTCTCCCTGTCCTCGGCATCCTTGCCTTCCTATTGCCGAGTGACCAGAAGCTGAGAGAATGGCATAGCTGAAAAAACCCCTGCCAGGCGGCAGGGGGTTTTTAATCCAGCTGGATAAAATGAGTGTCAGGCACTGCATGCTTCGGGATAAAGCCATCCGCAAAGCCCGGAAACGCCGACTGTATTTCATCAATCCATCTTTTCAGATTTAATATATACGGCATATAAATCATCTCAATTGTCGCTTCGTCTTCAATCCGGTAGTACCAGCAAAGATTAAACTCTTTTTCTGTCACCAGTGTAAACCCAGAGAAATGATAGAAAATCAGCGGCGTTTCATCTATATACACGCGGCCGTCCTTTTGCCCGACCTTATAGTTTTCGATATTCCAAAGCGCTGTATTGGCTCCTATTGATTTGACAACATGAACACCTTTAAACTGCGCCGGCCATTTCTCCACATATCTTTGATCACCATATGTCTTTCGTTCCGTATCCATTTCGACCGTGCAAAATTCAATACAGTCCTGTCTCCACTGCCACACCGCTTCATATGCTTCCTTTGTATTACCGGCACCGACAAAGCCTGTATTAAAGCGTCCGGTTCGGTCGTAGTAGGACATGAAGCGCGGCGAATTACGATGATCAGTCAAATACAGAGACGCCGTTGGATTTTCTGCAAAAATACGTGCCGGATCAGAAAAGAAAAATAGATCCGTATCCATATGGGCAAAGTATTCAGCGTCATCCCACTTGCTCATCACATGAAACAAAAAGGCGGGCTTTAACGTCCAGCAATATTCATGAAACGTTCTGTTGCTTTTCGCTTTCAGCAGCTCCGGGTCTTCCATTTCATGCAGCTGCACAAAGGTTACATGCTCCCATGGAACGTGCTGAAGCAATTCATACGCTTTCCGGTCGACACACAGCACATATAAATGAAAATCATCGCAATGCTCATGGAGAGAATGAATCATAGGCATGAGCTTAAAGATATGTGTCCTTGACACTATCGTTGAAAAATGAAATGTACTCACTTATACCACATCCAATGATCTAAGATCCACGTGCAGCAAATCGTTGACAAGCGCATACAGTGCGTTGGCAAAATCGTTCACGCCTAGCTTTTTCTTCGCTTTCGGCAGAAGCTTGCGGACAGTTTGTAAATCAAAGCTTTTCGCCGTCACCCTTGGGGATTTCTTTCTCCAATCCGGATCAATGTTGCGCTCTTTAACAACATGTAGAAGCTCAAGAAACAGATTCAGCAGCATATCATATTTCTGTGATTCCAGCAGCTTTTGAATATCAGCCATGATTCTGTTCGTCATGTCAGGCGGGAACGGCCCATTAAATGCGAGATGAACGTCTAAGGAGCGGATGTTATTGTATTTATCGCACATATAGGCAATGTTTGCCCGAATATCGTCTACAGACTTACAATTGCTTGGATGTTCCTGATGAACACTGACAATATCGCGACGAAGCCTGAAGGTCAATCCGGCCTGATGAAGCCTGATCCCGAGGTCATAATCCTCAAACCCGTACCGTACAATGCCTTCGTCAAATAAACCGAGGTCAACCACATGCTTGCGTTTCACAGAGGAATTATTCGTGATAAAAAAGCGCCATGGCATATGATAGCCTTTCAAGTCATCGCCGTACTCATCTAAAATCTTCTTGAGCACGTCTATAAAGTCGGTATCGAGGTCAAAGCTTTTATCAAGAAAGCTTCCGTTTTTGATGTCCGCTTCCTCCAGCAGCTTTTGTTTGTCTTTCTTCGGCATTTCATCTGTGAGCTTTGCGAGCTGTTCCTTATGTTCTTCTTCAAACCGTTCATAATAAAAACTGTAGATCCGTTTCCAAAACAACCCGCACACGACGAGATTCTCTTCGTTCTCATGGGCTTTAATATGTTTTGCCACAAGGTCCTTTGCCGCAAGCATATCGCTGTCATGGAAAATCAGGATGTCTCCTCTGGCATTGCGAAGCGCCTGATTTCGTCCGTACGCAATGCCCCTGTTTTCTTTAATCCGTGTAAAGATCAGCGGAAAATCCGCTTGAAATGACTCAAGCATCGAGAGCGTCCCGTCCTCAGAGCCATTGTCCGCTACAATGACTTCGAATTCTTCATCGCACTCCTGCTGGTTTAATGACAGAAGGCTGTTGTAAAGGCGCTCCTTTGAATTATATGCAGGAATAATAACGCTTGCTTTCACTTCATTTTCACTTCCTGTATTTACTCATTTATTTGTTGTCATCTTTTGAAGCAAAACCGTTAAATTCAGGGTCTAACGTTTTCATGTGCTGAATGATATGCGGCAGTGTCTCTTGATACAGTTCATGCACAAACGGCAGATCTGTGCGGGTTGTTTCATGAATCTGTTTGATTTCATTGATGCTGACGATTCGGTATCCGCTGAAATGATAAAAGATCAGCGGACTGCCATCCTCCAGCACGATCCGGCCATCTTTCCAGGAAAACGTATGCTGCCCATAATTCCAATGGCCGATGTTCACGCCGGGTGTCGTAATGTCACACACATTCGGAAACAGCTCAGACATATAATCCAAATAGCCTTGATCACCGAATTTCCCTTCACCCGGTGCATTTTTGCATTCCTCAAGACAGCGTTCCTTCCACCACTCCAAGCAATCCGTGCCTGCATCATCATGCTTGAAGCTGATAAACCCGGAATTATATCTGCCTAAAAGACGCTGCAGCATGTCAATCTGCTCTTTCTCAAAAGAAGGGATTACAATATCCCCCCGTGAAAGCAGCACCGAGCAGTCCGGCTGGTTTTCAAAAATCGGCGATGGATCTGCATAGAAAAAGAGATCCCCGTCAATATACGTCACACGCTCCAGCTCAGGATTGCTGTTCAGCACAGCTTGCAGAAAGATCGGCTTCATCGTCCAGCAATACTCACTTTGATCTCTAGTTTCCTTCAGCTTCAATAGCAATTCATTTTCAAGAGCGGCCACCGGCACAAGGTTCAGCTGCTTCATCTTCAGCTTCTGTAACACGCGGTGCGTATCTTCATCCATGCAAAGTATAAAAATGGGACTGTCTTGGTCAACTTGCTCTAACGACTTAAACAAAGCGACTGCCTGATATAATCTTCCTTTTGATAAAACGGTGCAATACGCGCTGGTCACAGTCTTGTTCACCTCGTTTCACATTACTTTTTGAAGAATTCCGTATACCACTCAATCGTTTTTTCAAGTCCCTCATCAATGGTGTAGGCCGGTGTCCAATTCAGCAGCTTTCTTGCTTTTTCCGCGGATAAATATTGATGTTTGATTTCATTGCTTCCCTGATTCAGCACCTTAGGTTTCAGATTACTGTTCATTTTCTTTAATATTTTCTCTACCAGTTCAAGTACGGTCAGCTGGATCTCATTGCTGAAGTTAAAGGCCTCTCCGGCAAGATTGTTTTCTTCCATTTTTTCTGCAAGAAGCAGATAAGCCTGAACGGCGTCTTCAATATAGAAATAGTCCCGTACAAATGTGCCGTCGCTTCGGATTTCCGGCGCTTCCCCGTTCAGCACAAGCTGAATCGTCTGAGGAATGATGCGATTGAAGTTCAAATCTCCGCCGCCGTATAAGTTTCCGCAGCGCGTAATGCAGACCGGAAGCCCGTACGTGTGAAAATAGGTGTGGCTGATCAGATCTGCGCAGCTTTTTGAGACGTCGTACGGGTGCTTGCCTTGCAGCGGCATGTTTTCATCGTATGGAAGGTTTTCTTGATCGCCGTAAGCTTTATCACTTGAAGCGACAATGACCCGCTTAATTAACGGATGCTTGCGGCAGGCTTCGAGAATATTCCATGTGCCGAGGATATTCGCTTCAAAGGTAGAAATCGGGTTGCGGTTTGCCACGCCGACAATCGCTTGTGCAGCGAGATGAAAGACCGTGTCGATCTCATACTCGCCAAGCGCGCGTTCAATCACAGACAAGTCCTCAAGAGAGCCCCGCACGATGTTCATTTTCTTGATATGTTCTCCCTGATAAAGATTGGATTGAGGCACATGATCCCTGACAAGCCCCGTAACGTTTGCGCCCTGTTCGATCAGCTCTTTCACCAAATAGCTTCCTAAAAGACCTGTGCATCCCGTGACAAATACGTTTTTATTTTTCCAGAAACTCAAATCGATTCACCATACCTTCCATACTTGTTGTCCTTGATTCCACATTTTGTTGACTTCTAAGAGATTTTTATACGTATCGATGGCCGTCCAAAATCCATAATGGCGGTACACAGCAAGCTCCCCGTCTTTGGCAAGGTTCTTCAGCGGTTCATCTTCGAACATCGCGTTCCCGTCCTTCGGCAAATACTCGAAAACCTTTGGACTGAGAACGAAGAATCCGCCGTTGATGATTCCGTCACTTGATGTCTTCTCAGAAAATGTTTTCGCCATGCCGTCCTCAACTGTCAAGGTGCCAAACTGCGAGACTTTGTCAATGCCGGTGACAGTCGCGGCAGCACCTTTTGTCTGATGATAGCTGATGAGATGGAAAAGATTGATATTGGCCAGCCCGTCCCCATAGGTGAGCAGAAATGTTTCATCACCGATATAGTCTTTCGCCTGCAAGATTCTTCCGGCTGTCAGCGTATCTTCCCCAGTCTCCAAAAACGTAATTTTCCACGTTTCAGGCTGCCCCAGGATCTGTACCTCTCCCGTAGAGCTGTCGAGTGTCAGGCTGTTGTGCTTCCATTCATAGTCGAGAAAGTATTCCTTGATTTTTTCTCCTTTATAGCCCAACAGCAGAATAAACTCGTTTACTCCGTAGTACTGATAAATTTTCATAATATGCCATAGAATCGGTTTGCCGCCTATCATGGCGAGCGGTTTAGGAATGTCATTCGTGACTTCACTCATTCTCGTTCCTTTTCCGCCGCAGAGAATGACCGCTTTCATCTCTACCCCTCATCTCTATGAATATTGAGTTCGAAACCTGGTACATCTTCACAATCTATCAAGGCATTTCCCCGATAATTTGTCCGATTTCAATCCGGTTTCAAAATCTACTGTAATGATATGAGAGAAAGCCAGCCTTGGTGACCAAATGGAATCTATTTTTTCAAGTTGGTTGTATAACCAAAAAAAAGAGCCTTGAGCGAAGGCAATGCGCCCGCTCAAGGCTCTTTTTCATCTTATTTGATTTCTTTCTCCTTGCCGTAATGATAGTCTGACGGATCAACGGCTTTGAAATCATTTAGTTTATGGAACCTCAGCAAGTCTTTGTACAGGACACTGTCTGAAAGGCTCAGCTGCTGGTTCACTCTTGTTTTCAGATTCTTCGTTTCTTCATTCGCTTTCAGTTTTTCACCAGTCTTCGTATCGTAAATGATATTGTCGACTGATGTGTACTTCGGCGTTACGAAGTCTCCGTTTCTGAATGCCACTGTATCGTCGTGGTCTTTAGAGAATAAGTCAGTACCAAAGTTGATGTATTTCTGAGAATCAATTCCTTCTAAGTGCAGAAGTGTCGGCATGACGTCAATTTCGCCGCCATACGTATGGTTCACTCCGCCTTTTTTGCCAGGAACGCGGATCATCAGCGGCACACGCTGGTTCTGTGCGTTTTGATAATCTGTGATCTCTTTTCCAAGAATCTCTTTCATCGCTCGGTTATGGTTTTCAGAAATACCGTTATGGTCACCGTAAATCATGATGACTGAGTTGTCATACAGGCCGGCTTCCTTCAGCTCCTTGAAGAATTGCTCAAGCGCTTCGTCAAGGTAACGCGCTGTTTGGAAGTAGCTGTCAACTGTGTTATCGCCAGTTGTCGCTTTTTTAAGAGACGCGTCTTTTTCATCCAGGTTAAACGGATAATGGTTTGTCAAAGTAATCAAATGCGCGTAAAACGGCTGTTTAAGAGACTCAAGCTTTGGAATCGATTCTGTAAAGAACGGCTTATCCTTAAGTCCCATGTTAATCACATTTTCATCTGACATATCATACGTGCTTGCGTCGAAGAACTTGTCATATCCGATATGTTTGTAAATCTGGTCACGGTTCCAGAACGATTTGTAATCACCATGCAGGACGGCGCTTGTATAGCCTTCCTTCTGGTCTAAAATCGCAGGAAGCGACTGGTAAGTGTTTTCGCCTTTCGTCACAAACGCGGAGCCTTCAGGAAGACCGAAGATCGAGTTATCCATTGTCAGCTCGGCATCAGATGTTTTTCCCTGGCCTGTCTGATGGAAGAAGTTATCAAAATACGTCACATCTTCCCCGCCGTGCGCAAGTTTATTTAAGAAAGGCGTCACCTCTTCACCGTTTAGCTTGTAGTCAATCAGGAATGACTGGAAGCTTTCAAGGTGAATTTTAATGATATTTTTGCCTTTGGCAGAGCCGAAGTACTCGGCGTTCGGTTTCGCATAATGAGACGTCGTGTAATTCTCGACGCTTGTTAAATCATCGCTGCTTGCATAGGCCCGTTGCGTTTCTGTTTGAGCCGTCTGCACACCGTCATAAATGGTGTAGTTGTAAAGACCTAAATACTTCACGATATAATTGCGGTCAAACGTTCTTGTCAGCAGCTGCGGACGGTCTTTTTCCGCATAGTGCAGGTTGATGAAAAACAGTGCGATCCCAGAAAGGATCACTAAAGACGCAAAGCGTTTTTTCATTTTGTATTCTTTTAATTCAGGTCTCCAGATCAAAACCGCAATCAAAATGATAATATCTAAGAAATAGAAAATATCATGACCGGCCATGATACTGAAAATCCCGTCTCCCATGTTTCCAACGTTTCCGGACTGTTTAATGTTCGGGAACGTCAAGAAATCGTCAAAGAAACGATAGAATAAAATATTTGCATATAACACAAATGTCATCAAGAAATCGATAATCAGCATAATAATGGCTGATTTACGCCCTTTCGCCAGCAAAGCCAGTCCTAAAAAGAAGACGGCGCTTGAGAATGGGTTAAATATCAGGAGGATCTCCTGAGTTGTGCCTTTTACCCCAAGATTAAACTCAGTCTTGTAGGATAAATACGTTTTTGCCCAAAACAGTATAACAGCCAGCACAAAAAAGCTAAGTTTGTAAGAAAAAAGTTTCTTCATGGCAACCTCTACTTTCTTAAACACTTTAAGTTCTTCATTCATATTTACCTGCTCTTTATATCCTGCCTTCCAATTCCTTCTTTCCAAACAAAATCAAGGCATCACACAACAATAAATACACCGCGGCAAGCCGGAATATTTATGTTTCGCCCCATATCATTTTTATTACAACCATTTGGAAACCAATCACTGGACGAAAGAAACCTTCATTTCGTTTCACATTTTTTTCTCAGAAATAAAAAAAGGATTTCTTTTGTCATGTGTGCCTTTGAAAAAAGAAATAGATACCGAGTATAAGAATAACATAAACTAGCAAAAACGAAAAATAGGTTTTGCAGACAGCCCGCCCTTCCGGCGGACTGAAGTTATTGTATGCATCAATGTTTAGCGCGATCACCATTTTTTCGAAAGGACAAAAAAGACTGGATGTCTCCAGTCTTCTTTATCTATATCCCTGCCCAGACATCCTTAGCGTACATACCGGTATCCTGCAGATGTCTCAGCCAGTTTTGCACTTCTTGCTCCCCGGTGCCATGAACAGACTGATACGCCTTTTGCAGTGCCGCCTCCACATCCGGGGCCATTTTGCTGCCATCACCGCATACATAAAGCCTGCCTCCGCGGTCAAGGATCGATATTAATGTTTCTGCATGGTCAGCCATTAGATGCTGGACATACGTTTTCGGCATGCCTTCTTTGCGGGAAAAGGCTGTGTGGACAGTGACGATTCCGTCTTTTTCAAACTGCTCAAGCTCATCGCGGTATATAAAATCACGATCGTTCCTGCATCCAAAATAGAGATGAGCTTCACCGAGCGTTTTCCCCTCCCGCTTTAAAACTTCACGGGCTTGAAGGAAACCGCGGAATGGCGCTACTCCTGTGCCTGGTCCGACCATAATGATTGGAGTTTCAGGGTCTTCTGGAAGCTGAAACCGGGATTCCGGTGTGCGGATAAACATCACGACATCATCACCGGCTTTACGCTCAGCTAAATCATTTGAAGCCACGCCCCTGTATTCGCCACGGCCGCTCCACGCAGGGCCGCGCACGACACCGACTGTGATCGATGCTTGCCGCGGATTCACTCTTGGAGAGCTTGAAATTGAATAATATCTCGGTTTTAACGGACGTAAAAGCTCTAAAAATCGTTCAAACGGCATGTCACACGCTTCATACTTTTCAAGCAGATCCAGCATGGAAATTCGTTTTTTCAATATTTGCTCCTGATAAACACCCTCTGCTGACAGTTCTTCTAATTCACGCCTATGCGGCGGACACACTGTAAATGCCGCCAGTTCACGTATTTGCGCTCTTGTGGCTGCTTCCTGCACCTCGACGCTGTAGCTGAGAAGATCATGCAGGCTGACAGGACGGCCCAATGGCAGATGCCCCGCACTGCGGCCGCTTGCCGACAATGTCACTTGGTCGGTTCCCTTCAGACCGAATCTGTGGAGAATCCGGCTGACATTGGTTTGGCTGTTTTTTGGCAATACGCCAAGATGGTCGCCCTCTTGATATTCAACATCCGGCGGCAATGCAATTTCGATATGGCGAGTGCTTCGATCGCTGTCTGCAGACTGGAGTTCACGATTTTCGGCAATGGATGCGTGAGAGGCTTCGTATGATCTAGCCAGCGGAGACTCGCCCAGCCCTCTGACAAACTGAAGGCTCAGCGTGCTTCGCTCCTTATCAGCGTTTTCATTAAGCTCAAGTCCGAATGCCTTAATGGCGTCCGCCCACATGCTTTTTTTTCCACTCGTCAAGCTGCCCTTCAAAATCACCGCTGACATCACCTTCTCCGCGCGCAGAAAACCGAGTCGCGCCTTTTTCCGCAAGCTGCTCATCAATGAATCTCGGCACGTATTGATACGTGCTCGCCCAGTTGTGGTCGCCGCAGCCAAATACCGCGTAATGAACGCCCTCAAGCTCACCCGGTTTGATTTCTTGAAGCCACTGCACGAACTGTCCGGCATTGCTTGGCGGTTTTCCATTATAAGACGAGGTCACAATGACAACCGCTCCCTCTTTCGGCAGCTTTCCAATTCGGTCGTTCAGAGGTGCTGTCTCTGTCCTTACGCCGTGAAGACTGGCAGTATCAGCAAGCTCCCGGGCGACGCCTTCTGCAGTGCCGGTATCAGAGCCGTACAGTAAGAGAAGCGGGCGGTTGTTAAGACCGATGACCGATGCGCCCTTTGCTTCCGTTTTCTCCTTTTGCTCATCAGACACGGCTTTTTCAGCTGCCTGGACGTCCGCATGAATGGCTTCCTGATTACGGCTTTGAACCCTGATGTGAAAATCGCCCGGCTTAAGTGTTAAGGTTTGTTTGATATCAAGCTCATAATTCTCATGATCAATCAGTGTGAAATATTTTAGAATCATGCCCAGCACAAGTGTGGCTTCATGAAGGGCAAACTGCATGCCGATACAGGCCCGTTGGCCATTTCCGAATGGTTTGTACGCATGGTGAGGCACTTGGTCCTGATGCTCGAACCGTTCCGGCCGGAATTCTTCTGCGTCCTTTCCCCAAGCGTCTCGATCACGATGAAGCTGCGGAATCAGCACAGAAATTCTGTCTTTCGTCGTGATCGGGAATTTTCCGCCAATGACTGTGTCTTCTTTTGGATAAAGGCTGAAAGCCGGAGCTGTCGGCCATAAGCGCAGTGATTCATTTAAAATCATCCGTATGTATGTAAGCTCCAGCACTTGTTTATAGGTCGGCGCTGCATCCGTCAGCACCCGATCGACCTCTTCATACGCCTTTTTCAGTTTGTCAGGATGCTTCAATAAAAAGTAGGTCGCAAAGGAGAGCAGGCCGCTCGTTGTTTCATGGCCGGCAATCAAAAACGTAATGATCTGAAAGCGGATATTTTCGTCGTCGAGCTTTTCACCCGTTTCCGGATCTTCCACATTCAGCATGCGGGCGAGCAAATCTTTTTCATCCTGGTCTCCATTCGATCGGCGCTCTGCAATAATGCTGTCGACTAACGAAAACATCGTTTGAATATCATGGCGGAATTGCCGCTTTGTTCTGACCATAAGCTTATCTTGAACATCAAGCCGCTGCATTTGATGCATCGCTTCATCAAGCGCCCGCACCATGCTGTTGATAAACGGGTGGGGCGTTTCTCTGTAGTAACTGTTAAAGCGGTAGTTAAACCCGCATAGCCCAATGGTGTCGAGCGTCAGCCGGGTCATATCTCCCGGGACATCGACTGCTTCATTCGGATTGAGCCTGGCCCATTTTTGAATGAGCTGAACAGCGATATCGACCATTTTCTCATGATAGTCCTTCATGGCCCGCTGGCTGAACGTCGGCATCAGAATGTTGTGCGCTTTTCTCCAGTTAGGCTCATGCGTCCAGCTCGTAAACAATCCGTCACCGGAAAATGCGCGAACCTTTTCCAAGGCGCCTTCAATGCTTTTATCAAACCGTTCTTCATCACAAACCTCTTTCACCAATTCGTGGCCGGACACTACAATGGTCGTGCCCGCGGGTGTATGGATTTGAAAAATCGGGCCCTGTTCTTCCGCCAGTTTGATCAGCGAAAGCGTCGGCTTGTCTTTATCGATTAAAGGCAAATTGCCTAGCGGCCCAAACGTCTTCGGCTGAGGAATCGGGCTTGTTTCCTTCATCGAACCATTCCTTTCCGTATGAGATGCCTTCTATTTGACTACATTTCCCTTTCATGGTCATGATTATTCCGTTCTCCCAATTGACGCATGATTGCTGTTTTTTCTATACTTGAGAAGCTGTACAATACGCGAATAAGGTGAGTTTATATATGGATTTTGAAATTCGGTTTTTATCCTTTTATGTCATACAGGTGGAAGGCAAAGATGAGCAGGCGAACAAACAGTTCAAGCACTTCCAGACCCTTGATACGGGCGAATTTGAAGAAAGCGAGCTAAAGGACTTTCTCGACGGGGAACTGAAAAAAATCGTCAAACGGAAAGCAGACCGCCATCCGCAGTCCGAGCAGGTCCCGACGAAAATCGGCCATTTTATCGTCGAACCCGGCCACGAGCTCGATTCCAACCCAAACTACAACATGTTCAACCGCGCTCGTCTGGCGGAAACAAAAGAAGACTTCAATGAGCTGAGCGAGCAGTTCGTCCGCACGTACCTTGACACAAGCGCGGTTCGCGGCGGCGTGTTTCTCGTCGCTTCGGCCGTGCCGAGAAAATACTTTGACGAGTCATTTGTCTTCATTATGAAATGTGACTTTGAGCCGAAGGTCGCCCGCATCTCTGACGCGTCTTCTCTCATTAAAAAAGTCGAAATGGCGATCACGACAAAAAACATGAAAAGCATCCAATACCCGTACATGCCAGAGGAAGGAATGGTCGAGGAAGGTGAGCTAAAAATCCACCAGGCCTCACACGCCCGCTATTTTGAGGACTTTCTGAAATTCGTCGAGTACGGCGAATCGATGCCGGAAATCATGAAAAATCAGGTCATGAACATGGTACAGGAGCACGTCTACGAGACATTTGAAGACAACAGCGAAGAACTCAAGCAGTTCGAGCACGACATTGAGATTTGGGAAGCAAGCGAAAAACGGGAAATCCAAGAGCGCCTCGACACCCATCAAGTCATCGAAGCCTCCGCCCAAATCATAGAGCACACGCCAGAGGCCCAACTGAAAATGAAAGTCGGAGAAACAGAGATTAGGGGATTGCTAGCGGATTTTGGCGATTCTATTCATCTCGCAAAAGTAAACGGACGCTATGTCGCGCTGATTGAAGCCGAGACAATTTCGTTTGAGAAAGGCAGTTCACCGGTGGAGTTTTATAAGCCTGAGGGATTGCATGAGGTGATTGAGCGGATAAGGAATAAAACAGAGCAAGACTAAAAAGTCCAGAAATCACTTTCTGGACTTTTCCTATTTAATACCCTTCCCTCAACACCGCATAGCACTCCCCAATCAGTTCTTCCGCTCCCGGCTCTCCTTTCAGCCCGCGGCGGACGATTTCCGATGATAGGTTCTGGACTTTGAGCGCTCGTGGGGCTCTTCTTTTGTAGTACGCCTGTAATGCTGTTTCGTGGTCGGCGTGTTTTTGGAGTTCTTCGGCGAGGACGATGGCATCCTCGATCGCCATTGCCGCTCCTTGCGCCAGGGTCGGCGCGCCGGCGTGGGCGGCGTCTCCTCCGATGACAACGCGGCCTTTATGCCATGGCTCCTGCACGGCGACCTGCTCCAGTGTATTTAAAATGATAGGATACTCATAAACACTCCATCTGCCCTTTTTATGTATGGAAAAAAAGCGCCTATCCAATGACAGGCGCTTTTTCATTAATCATCACTGCTCAAAATGCCGAAGAAGCGGAGCAGGTTGATGAATAAGTTGATAAAGTCAAGGTACAGCGATAACGCCATAACCGGAATCAAGTCTTCCGTAATGTGGCGGTGTTTGATTTGGTTCAAATCATACAAAATGTAAAGGGAAAAGACGATGGTTCCGATCACGGAATACGCCATCATCGCCGCTGAGTTTAACGGGCTGAAAATGTTGAAAATCCCTACCACTGCGAGTGCGAGCACCGCAACCAGCAGAAACGACCACAGGAAGGATAAATCCTTCTTCATTTTTGCGCCGATTGTACCCAAGACGGCAAAAATGACAAATGTAGAACCAAAGGCTTCAAGCACGACATAGGCGCCGGCGATGGAAGCGTAATGGCTGACGATCGGAAATAAGGTAATGCCGGAAACGAACGCGAATGTATATACAAACGCATACCCGACCGCTTTTCTTCTGCGCATCCAGAAGGCCAGAATAATCATCGCCACTTCAAGAATAGAAAGCGGCAGCATCAAAGCGACAGGAACAAATTGGCCGATAAAAAGGCCGACAGTCGCGATCAGCAATGTGAAGACAAAGACTGTCAAAATGCGTTGCATGATCGATTGCTTACTCTCGTGAACCGTAGCTTGCATGTCAAAAATCCTCCTAAAAAATGATCTTAAAGGTCTATTATATAAAAATTGGATGAAATATGTATATGTTTTAAGGAGAATTTAATGAAAACAAACGCCCTTTACATTATCATTTTGATTCTTTCCTTTTCAGCGAAAAACGGTGCTTTTCTATTTTCTCAATTTGGGTAATCTGAGAATCATGAACCGTAATCTGAACGGTGCCGAAATCGAGTGTTTCCAGCGAGCTGATTATTTTTTCAATCACTTCCGGATCAATCGTTGATTTTGAAACCAAAAGACCTTCCCCCCTGTTGAATAGGTTTTAATTCACAGTATTCTTATAAGAATTATAATATTATGTTTTTTTTGATAAATCAATGGTGATTTCTGTTCAAATCAAAAAGGCATATGATCCCCGGTGACGGACAATCATATGCCTGGAAACTTCCTATTTGTTTTCTTCCAATTCCTCAACAATACAGCGGACACCCATATTTTCTAATGCCTGCTTCAGAGTGCCATACGTTTCATATTCACTAAAATCAAGCCCCAATTGAATCGATGTTTGGGCCACATCCGGGCGAATCCCTGAAAATACGGCTTTGACGCCTAATAAGAAAAGCGTTTTAGACAGGTTGTACAATTGCTGAGCCACCATAGTATCCACAATCGGAACACCCGAAAGATCAACGACGAGGCTTGTGATTTTTCTCTCGACACAGCGGACCGGCACTGTTTCTAAAATGACCTGTGCCCGTTTTGTATCAATGGAGCCGATAAGCGGCAATATCCCGATTCCATCGGCAATGGAAATAACCGGGCAGCCAAGCTCTGAGATCAATTCCTGCTGAGATGTGAGCCTCATCAGCATGAATTTTTGGTACTGCTCGGAGAATTCAATAATCAGCTTATCGAACGACTGATTCACAATGCGGTTCCATCGGTCTGCATCCTCATTTGTCACAATCTCCTGATTCTCTTTTATAAATGTGACGACTGCGTCCCAGAATGAGATTCTTGAATTGGATATGGCTTCTACGACCTCATGAACTTGAACATCCTGCTCTACCCTGTTTTTCGCAACGTTTTCCGCCCATTTTGTCATGTTTTCTTGAAAATCGGTTTGATCCTCCAGAAATGCGCTTGCGATTGTTATATTGGTAAATGTATGCTGCTCGGTTAAAAGCGTTTTCGTTGCTTCACTTAAATGGCTGGCGGAATATAGCTCGCCTTTAAGCTGGCAACGCAAACTGAACCATTTCTCAGTAATATCCGCAGTGTTGTCTATGATATATTGATATAATAATTGATCGATATTCACGGTCTGTCTCCTTTTTCGTAATAGAAGCACTTTCATTATAAAATGATAAAGCGGAATTGTGAATAAGACTAGAGAAAAATCAAATGATTCTGCTCTCTGAGTGCATTCCAGCTTCATATCCTTAGGCGAATGCACCAATAAGAGTCCGCCCGCATAAACTGCAATGTACAGTTTACAATGAGAAAGGACGTAATCACATGTATTATGTTGATCCTTATATGTTTGCGGGGCATTTTTATGAGCCTTGGCCTGCTTTTGAATATGAATACCGATATCCATGGCCTGGCATTGGCAGCGGTGCTGTTCCGGGCTCTGGCGGCGGCCCTGGCATTGGCGGCGGTGCTGTTCCAGGCTTTGGCGGCGGCGGCCCTGGCATTGGCAGCGGTGCCGTCCCAGGCTTCGGCGGTGCGCCGCAGGGACCTCCTCCTTCCCAAATACCAGCGAAACCCCCAAAACCGCAGGGGTCTCAAGGAGCCGTTTTGTTAGTTGAACCAATCACCATTCGTCCTTGCCTTTTCCGATTTACCTATGTTTGGTTAACCAATGGCCGCTCATTTTGGTTCTACCCGATCATCCTTGGCAGAAGGTCCGTCGGCGGCTTTTATTGGGATTCCTCACGGCGCCGCTGGGTTTATTTCGCCTTAGACACAAATCACATCGATGTTGTAAGCTGCTCATTTTAATAATCAGCCGGTTTCCCGGCTGATTTTTTTATGTTACTTCGGCCGTAAACAGGTTATAGTATTATTATCTTTTCAACTTGGAGGTTTCCCTATGATCAAACAAATTGGCACTGTTGCTGTATATGTCGAGGACCAGCAGAAAGCGAAGCAATTTTGGACAGAGAAGGTAGGCTTTGATATTGCAGCGGACCACCCAATGGGACCTGAAGCAAGCTGGCTGGAGGTTGCGCCAAAAGGGGCCGAGACTCGTTTAGTCATTTACCCGAAAGCCATGATGAAAGGCTCAGAGCAAATGAAGGCTTCTATTGTGTTTGAATGCGAAGACATCTTTGGTACATACGAGAAAATGAAGACAAACGGTGTAGAATTTCTCGGTGAGCCCAATCAAATGGAGTGGGGCACCTTCGTTCAATTTAAGGACGAAGACGGAAATGTGTTTTTATTGAAAGAATAAACTGTTGCGCACGGCGGTTCGATTCCGCCCTGCGCTTTCTTTGACATTGAGAATGAATTTCATTTACAATTATTCATATGTGAGAATGATTGGAGTGAGACAAATGTTTGTACAGTTGAGAAAAATGACGGTTAAAGAAGGCTTTGCAGATAAAGTCATAGAACGTTTCAGTGCTGAAGGAATCATTGAAAAACAAGAAGGTTTAATTGATGTGACAGTGCTTGAGAAAAATGTACGCCGCGGTGATGAAGAAGTTGTTGTCATGATTCGCTGGGAATCAGAGGATCACTGGAAGCAATGGGAAAAAAGCGATGCGCATATCGCCGGCCATAAAGCAAACAAAGGCAAACCAAAGCCTGACTATCTGATCAGCACTGAAGTGAGCATGTACCATGTACGTGCTGTCAAACAAGGGACATACAATCAATAAAAAGCTTGCGCCTTGCTGCAAGCTTTTTTCTAAGAGTCATGTTGATCTGCTTTGTTCGTATGTTACGGTATACAGCGGCTTATTTTTATGCCATTCTGCAAATAACACGTCTTCTGTCTTATCAATGTTCTTCTTTTTCAATTCTTGTTTCAGCCACTGTTCATCCACACCTGCTTCCTTCAAATTATCCCGCACAATCTCTCCATCTATGATTAACGTGATCGGCAGAGAAACGGACTTCGAAGGAATCTGCAAATCCTTATTTGTCGGTTTGTCAAAGTCTGATTTTGGAAGCACGCTGACCATCCCGTTTGTTTCAAGAATCGCATATTCTACTTCTTGGATCGAAAAACTCCCCGCTTGCCTCAATAGGCTTTGCAGCTGGTTAATGTCTATCTTATTTTTCTTCATTACTTTATATTGAAGCTCTCCTTTGCGGATGACGATATTCGGCTCACCCTCCAAGAACTTTCGCGATGATTTCATTTTTTGCGTGATAAATTCAATAACATAAATCAGCACGCCCCACAGCAGCGAAGCAAAAATGATTTCTTTTATTTTGATATCATGATCGTAGACGGCATTTCCGACCAATTCTCCTAAAATTAAAGCAGAAATAAAGTCAAACGGCGTAATTTGAGAAAATTGGGTTTTCCCGAGAAGCTTTAAGATAATAAATAAAATGCCTAAACCGCAGACCAATTCTACCGCAACACTTAAATAATCTCCCATATTGATAGCACCTACTTCTTGATTATACTATCAGTATGGTCAATGGTTTCTTTTCTAAACCGGAAAAGCTCCGCTCAACGTTGCATGGTGCATTGGAGCATGTCATTGAAAAGCTGCTCTGCATCACTGCGGTCAATCCTGACAAGCGGGTCATTGAGGAAAGCTTGAAACGCGAGGCCAGTATCCTTTGTTAGACCTGCTTCCGACACTGCCTCTTGATTGGATATATGCCTAGCCGCCAGCATTTCCACACCTTTCGGAAGCGCTCCGGACAAAATCGGCTGGACACGGTTCCTTGTGATGAATGCGTTTGTTTCGACAATGGCTTGTATAGGAAGGTTTGAGACCTGGCCTTGATTCGGCATATTTACATTTGTGACGAGTTCACCCAATCCGAGAAGAGCCGCTATGATGTTCACGCCTTCTTCTCCCGAAGCTTTCTCAGCAACGCCCCGTTGTTGCACGATCAACCGTTCTGTTTCTTGTCGTTTCTCAGCTCTGTCTTGTTTTCTGAATGATATAGGTGTGAGATGAAATTTCCATACTTCAGGCTGTTTGAGGTATGGGCCGGGAAGAAACTCTGCCAGATGCCTGTCTCCCGCAGCAGGGATGGCGCCATACGTTTCAAATAAATCAAACGCAACACGGTGTGCCGAACAAAAGACGCTGTCCCTCCAGCTTTCCCCCTCCAGCTCATATCCTGATTCCCCATAGTGCGCGCTGAATTCACGGAATATAGGCAGCAGGTCAATATGGCGGTAAGAGGCTTTTGTGATCCATGTAAAATGGTTAATGCCGAGCACATTAACGCGGATATCCTCACGCCGCGGCACCTCAATCCCCAGGCTTTCCGTGACCATTTCCGCCAATAGCTTTTGCGTCCCGAATACCTCGTGGCAGCAGCCAATCGCTTTGATTCCGGGAAACACTTTATACAGCACTCTTGTACAGACAGACATCGGGTTTGTATAATTAATGACCCATGATTCAGGTGCGTAGTCTCTTATTGCCCGGGCAATTTCCGCAAATATCGGCACAGCACGCAAGCCCCTGATGATCCCTCCAGGCCCGACAGTATCACCTACAGACTGATAAATACCGCAGCGCTCAGGCAAGTGGACATCGACTTCCATATCATCCAGTGATCCCGGCAAAATGGAAATAATGACGATATCCGCGGCTGATAACGCCTTTTTCAAAGTAGAAACAGCCTCATATCTCCATCTGCCGTTCCCGCTGTGATTGCCGATCACTTCATTTTTCTGAGCGGCTTCAAAATCAAGATCATAGAGCGCCACCGTGCCTGACATCCGTTCATCAATCGACAAATCACTCATCAGGCTTCTGGCCCAGCCTTGGGACCCCCCGCCGATATAGGCAATCTTAATCTGATCTAATGTACTGATATGAAACACTCCCTTTCTCAGCCTTTCACCGAACCGATCAGCATTCCCTTTGCAAAGTGTTTTTGTAAAAATGGATAGACAGCCAAAATCGGCAGCGTCGCAATGACAATGACAGCGAGTTTAATTCCCTGCTCCGGCGGAACGGCATTTTGCATCGTATCGCCATTGGTCGCCGTTAAATCCGATAAAATCGTGACTTGGCGAAGCACCATTTGCAGCGGCCATTTTGCACTGTCATTGATATATAAGAGAGCGTGGAAGAAATCATTCCAAATCCCGACCGCATAAAACAGCGCAAAGGTCGCAATAACCGGCTTTGACAGTGGCAGGGCGATCCGCCAAAAGACGCCGATTTCGGAACAGCCGTCAATTTTTGCTGATTCCTCCAGCTCGCGCGGCAGCTGCTGAAAGAAGTTTTTGATAATAATAAGGTTGAACGGATTAATCGCCATCGGCAGAATCAATGCCCAATACGTATCCAAAAGGCCAAGTGATTTTACGACAAGGTACGTCGGAATCATGCCGCCTGAAAACAGCATGGAGAAAATCACCAGATTCAACAGCAGATTCCGTCCCTTCACATGCCGCTTCGCCAGCGGATACGCCATCGTGAAGGTGAAAAACAGCTGTACAGCCGTCCCGACCACGGTGATGAAGATGGACACACCCATGCTTCGAAGGAACGTCGGTGTCGAAAACACATACTTGTAAGCATCAAGTGTAAAGGTTTTCGGGAAAATAAAGAAGCTCCGCTGGGCGAGTTCCGCTTCTGTCGCAAAGGAACCAGCGATAATATACAAAAACGGCAAAATGGTAATCGCGCCGACACCCCCGAGAAACAGAATGTTGCAGACGTCAAACACCCGTCCGGCTTTGGTGTTGTGCATCGTGTGAATTTCAGCCATACCTCTCCCCTCCTCTAAAACAATCCTTCCTGATCAAACTTTTTCGCAATGTAATTGGCGCCAAAAATCAAGATAATCCCGACAACTGATTTAAATAAACCGACCGCCGTGCTGTAGCTATACGCCCCTTGGGTAATCCCCATCATGTACACATACGTGTCGAAGATGTCAGCCACACTGCGGTTGAGCGAGTTCGTCATCAAATACACCTGTTCAAAGCCCAGATTCAAAAAGCTGCCGATTCTTAAAATCAACAAAACGATAATGGTGCTTCTAATCGCCGGCATCGTAATATGCCACATTCTCCTGAACCGCCCCGCTCCGTCCATGATGGCCGCTTCATACTGCTCTTGATCAACCGTAGCAAGCGCTGCCAAAAATAGAATCGTTCCCCAGCCTGTCTCCTTCCAAATGCTTTGCATCACAATCATCGGCCGGAACCAGTCTGCATCCGACAAGAAAGAAATCTGCTCACCTGTCAGATTCATAATCAATTTGTTGATCACACCTGTATCGACAGTAAAGAAAACGAAGGTGATGCTGACCACAATTGTCCATGATACAAAATGGGGTACGTAAATAAAGGTTTGGATACATCTTTTATACACGGCCTTTCTTACCTCATTCAAAAGCAGGGCCAAAATGAGAGGCGCGGGAAAGGCAAACAAAAGATCCAGGCTCGCCAGCATGAGGGTGTTGCGCAGCAGCCGGAAAAAATCCGGATTCATAAAAAAGTCTTTGAAATAATCAAAGCCGACCCATTCGCTTTTCCAGAAGCCGAGATATGGCGAGTAGTCTTTAAAAGCGATCAGCACACCCCACATCGGCAAGTATTTGAAAATCAAGAAATAAAGCAGACCGGGAATAAGAAGAAGATAAAGCCATTTGTCCCGTTTGAGCGCAGCCATCCAGCTGATGCCTTTTCCAGCGGTGAGAACAGGTGAATCTCCCTTCTTCGGCACTGTTTCCATATCTGTTCTCCTTTCGTGGTACCGGGGCGCCCGCCGAAAGGCAGGCGCATCGGTTTATTTTGACGATTGATACAATTTGTTCAAGTCCTTCATCAGGTCATTGCCGCCGCTTTTTTTCCAAAGCTCCACTGCATCATCGAACCCTTTTTCATCAATTTCTCCAATGATAAATTGTGTTCTCGCGTCGAGGATGATGTTGTCAAGCTGGGCTCCTTTTTGGGTATAGACATCAGATACAAGCGACTCAGCCGGGTTAAAGACCGCTATTTTTTCTCCTTCGGTTATGATGTCCTTGCGATGCTGGAAGAGCTTGGTTTTCTGGTCTTCGATGTAATACTCGCTTTTCGGAATCGACATGCTGAACTGTGCCAAGCCCTCATGCTCATACAGGAGAGATTTGTTGTTTTTTTCAAGTGAGGTGAATACGCCGTCCTTGAGCTCGTAATTGCGGCCCTTCACTCCGTTGTTCGTGAGAATCTGCGCTTCCTTATCATTCATCTTATCGAGGAAGGACAGCACCTCTTTCAGCTCTTTTTCGGTTTTGACGCTTGATTTTGGTATCGCGATCATGCCTGAATATCCAGATGTCGGGAAGGTGCGCTTGCCATTCGGTCCCTCAAGCGAGCCGACGATATCAATGATATCCTTGTTCGACTCATCCTCCTCCTCCATCGCGCTTTGGATTTGAGACGCTCTTGAGCCTGTATCAACGATGACACCCGCTTTTCCTTTTACAACCGGATCATTCCACTTCGCAGAATCCATGACAGCAAAGTCCTTATTGATCAAACCCTCATCATAGAGCTTTTTAAAAAACGTGAGCGCATCCATGTATTCCTTCGTTGTAAAATCTGGAATCAGCTTTCCGTTTTCAACACCGTAGCGGTTCGGAGCGCCGAACCAGATTTGCAGAACATCCCATGGGCTTCCGTTGCCGAGTCCCATCCATTTCGGCACGACCATGCCGTACGTATCATCCTTGCCGTTTCCGTCAGGATCTTTTTCCTTAAAGGCTTTCAGCACTTCATAGAAATCCTCAAGCGTTTCCGGCATATCCAGACCGACATTTTTCAGCCAGTCGGTTCTGATAATCATACACGCCCTGATCAGGTCCCTCGTTCTGTAGATTCCGTACACCTCGCCGTTCACCGAGCTGTTCTTCAAAATCTTTTCATCTGCCTGGCTTACATTCTTGTAGTCTTTTAAATAAGGAGACAGTTCCCAAAACGCCCCTGCTTTGACAGACTTGATAAAGCCGGCTGACTTATCTTTAATAACAATCGCGTGAGGCATCTCTCCTGAAGCCATGACGATGTTGAATTTGTCGTTGTAGGATGAATCAGGCACCCATGTGACCTTAATCTCTTTGCCTGTGTATTTTTCGAGCGCTTTTAATGAAGGGCTCTTATCACTCGGGCTTTCCGGCGATAAAAGCGGCGCCATAATTTTGATCGTATCTTTCGAACCGCTTGCTGAATTGGAAGTTTCCGAATGGCTGCATCCGGCGATCATCATGGCAGCAAGCGGCAAGGCCATCCATTTTTTTCGCATTCTTATTTTCATGTTGCGTAAGTCCCCCTTTTTTCAATTTGCATTTCCCCTTTGCCCCTCTCAATATAAAGCGCTTACATAAATTCTTGCAATCTTCATTTTTTGCACCATTTCTCCTATGAAATTCCGGCTGTTATCCTTTTTTGCCCGATGTTTCTTTTTTTGCCGGAAGGGAATCTCCGATCAGTTCCAGCGCCGCTATGACATTTAAACACCATTGAGAGACAGTGTTCGTTGTCACCCATGGAAGCTCCTCTAGCTGCGTCCATGTCTCGATGCGCTCTGGTTTGATCGAAAGCGGCGTATGGCTGAGCTTATCTTCTAGCAAAAGATTCCACGCTTTGGCGGCGAGATGAGGATCTTGCTTTTTTCTTGCGGCGTAGGCTGTCATACCGGCGGCGAACATCGGCCAGTGAAAATGCCCGTCATGAAGAGCGCCTCCGCTTTTTTTCCGTTTTTCCTCATCATTGAGTGTGTAAAATTCGCCGAATTCACTCAGCATATCCTCCCATTCCCGGTCATCAAGAAGCTCAGCCAGCTCCATCCACACTTGCGGCGCGCCGAAGGCAATGATCATATGATATCCGCCCGCAATGCCGTCTCCCATATGATGAAGCATCGAGGTCGCCGGATCATATTCAAATGTCGGGCCAGATAATAAGCGGAGCGGCAGCCGCTTCAGACAGTTGATTCCCGTTTCGATTTTTTTGAGATATTCCGGATTTTCGGTCCGCTCCCATTCCGCCAGCCAGTTCGAGCAAAACGCCGCCCAGTCCGGTCCCGTTCTGGCGTGAGTCGGGTGCTTGCCTTTCTCGTAAAAAGCGCGCATCGGATCGGTTTTGACGAGGGCATAATCGGCATCCTTCACTTCTGTCAAAAGATCTCCCGTCCGCTCATCACCCGTCAGATAATAATAGAATTTATAAAGCCCGGCCATGCTGATTCTCGCTTCCTTGCAGCCGCATCCCCAGTGCACAACGTTATGCCGTGAACCAAGCCCGGCGTATTCACCGAGGTGAAAGCTGTCCGTTTCGCTCGTATGGCGGGTCATGGCTTCTGCCATGCGAAAGATATCCTCTCTGCCTGAGCGGAAAAACGCCTGCCACAGCCATAGGGTCGGAACGAGCTCATTGTTTTGCCATGCGTATCCGCCGAGATCGTACCGCCACATATGCCGGATCGGGTCATACGTATGCATGACATCGCCATAATGCCAAAAACCGTACCATCTGCGTTGCTCTACTTCCTTTTTATAAAACAGAAAGGCCGCATCAAGCTGTTCTTCCAGCTCTTTTTTGAGCGGATGGGATGTGTCAATGATGCTCCATACCCCGAGTGCTTTTGATTCGTAATAGACGTCCGGCTCGCATACAATGAGCGGCGGCGCCTGCCATTTGTCAGCCAGCGCATTGAGGACTTCGTCAGACGGCATGTGCGAAAAGCACGCCAGGCTTATTTCATTTGTGTTCGCAATGCCTGTCGGATCAGAGCACATTTCATCAAAGCCTTCATACGCGCTGGCCACGTGGGTGTTTCCTGTATAATGCCGCAAATCCATCGCTTCGCCGTCCGGAGGCCAAAGCCAGATAGTCATTTTGGGGCGGCTGCCGGCAAGACCTGTGATTTCCAGTGCTGAAGGATATTTCTCAAAGAAATACCGCAGGCCGAGAGCCACACCGCCATTTTTTCCGCCCGCATAGCAGAGCCCCTTCGCCCGGCTGCCATGCAGCATTCCAACCCACGCATAATCTTTTCCGGTCCGTTTTGACAGGCTGTAATGATCGCTGGAATCTTGCACGAGCTTGACATCGTCCCAAACCGCATTCTGTGTGCCATGTGCAAACCATTCCTTATGCTTTTCATCTGGAGACAGCATTTCGCCATTGATTTGTTTTTCATAAAGCGGATATCGTTCATTGAATTTACGTGTGCCAAACAGCTGGACGGGTTCTTTATACATCCCTTTCTCTCCCGCAAACCGGAAATGGCGGTTGTACGGCTCCCCCTCCAAAAAAAGGGCAAATTCGATGCCGAGGCCCTTAATGAATTCTTGTTTACCGTTCCTGTCAATCAGCTGCGTGTGCACAAGGCCGATCTCAGACAGCCCGGCATAAAACGCCAATCGGATGACAAACGGCAGCCATTCTTCATTCGTTTTATGGAGCACATGCACTCCCTCGATTTTGACTACTGCTTTGACAGGACCACTCTGCTCAATCGCCGACCGTTTGATAAAGCTGACAGACCTTTCATGCAAAAGAACCGTTTCCGCCGCCGACTCTTTTCTCGTTTCTCTTATGGCAACGAGCCTCCCACCTGCGGCGATCGGCTTTCCGTTGATCTGCAATGATTGAATGAAATCGGATCCTGTTTTATGAATGGTACAAACGAGTGCTCCTGTATCCACTTGGATATCATGCTCTGTCTCATGAATGCTGAGCGATTCAGTTGGCTGCGGGACTTCTCTTTTTTGCACGATAAAGCTTTGGTTTTCCTTACCGCCAAACACCGCCGCGTGCTTCGTCCACTTGATGCTCCCGTCCGGCCAATAGGCCGACGGTTCGCTTTGCACATATCGCGTTTCCGCGTTTTCATTCATAAGCGCCAGACGGTCACCCTTTTTTAATTCTCCTTTTTTCCATGGCACGCCCCACGTCACGCCGCTTGTCACCTTTGGCTGTCCTGATAACCATTTGATCTTTTTCATCGGTCTCTCCCTCCATAGAAAAAAGCTGATTCGATGCAAAGAATCAGCTGTGATTGTCAAATTGAATCACACGGTATTCATGCGGTCCAACCGCCAGCCTCCCCGCCTTTTCCAAGCGGTGCGTCAACAGATCTGTTCCCGCTTCCGGCAGTGTCACACTTCCTCCTTTTCCATCCATATTCACGATGATCCACACAAGGCCGCTATCGCCTTTGCGCGGGGCAACGATCGTGCCGGGCGTAACATCCGACCGGCTGGAAATAACAGCTTCCTCCGCGTAATGCCTGACGAGCGCTTCCAGCATCGCATCCCCTTCTTTCCCGGATGGAAGCGAGCCCAGCATGACAATTTTCCCCTCGCCGTAATTCCGTTCCGTCAGAAAAGCATGGCCCGCCCCCGGTCCTGATTCAACCGTGCCAAGGGTGTTTCCGCTCTCTGTGTCAAACACCGCGCTCCACAGCCCAAGCGGCGCCGTGATGCCAAACGCTTTTCCTGAATTCACGTTCTCATTCATCGGAAAGGTAAACAGTGTTTTGATCCCTGACGTTTTCTCAAGTTCGCCAAGTCCGCAAGCGGTATGAATGGTATGCTCGCATGTGCGCCCTCCTGTCAGCGGACCGGCGATCCAGATGCCGCCCGCTTCAGCGAATGCCGAAGCTTTTTTGATAAATTCAGAAGACAAATACGGCACAAATGGCGTAAACAGCAAGCGGTAGCCGTCCAGTGGAGCGCCTTCCGGAATAAGGTCACGGTGAATCCCCGTGTTGAGAATACGTTCATAAAAATGCGTCACAAGCGAACGATGCCGGAGCCCCCGGTGAGGCTCAGTTTTAATAAATGCTTTTGCTCTGTCAGAGTAAGTCATCGCCGCCTCGGCTTGAACGGGTTCAGTTGATAGAATAACAGGCTCGATTTCCTTTCTTGCCCGCTCAACCGCCAGCACATTTTGGTAGCCGATGGTGGGTTCGCCCCATGCACTGAGAACCGAACCGTGGGAAATCTCGCTGCCTGAACGCTGCTGTCGCCATAGCCAGTAGCAAAACCCCTGGCTTCCTAAGGCGTAGGACGATACGGCTTCAGCCTGCAAATACCCGTCTGCGTGCGGGTAAGCGGAGCTTTCAAGCGAGGCAGCATACGACGGACTCGTTTCCAAAATCCAAAACGGGCGCCCCTGTTTCAGATTTCTCCATAAATCACAGTTCAATAAAAAGGCAGAGGCGTTTTCCTGCGAAGCGTACGTGTCATAGGAGGCAAAATCGAGATTCTGAAACATTCGCTCATTGTCCACGCTGAACATGACTGATCCGTTATGCGTGATCGGCGCATCTGAATAGCAGCGGATGATTTTGGCCTGTTCATCCGCAAACGAAGCGATCATCTCCATCGAAAACAGCTGATACATAGTGCGTAAAGAGGCATGATGCAGAAACGGGGCCGGTCCCGGCTGCGGGACTTGCTCAAACGTCTGATAGGTTTCGCTCCACACATCGGTACCCCAAGCTTCATTCAACCGTTCAATCACTCCGTAGCGATTTTTGAGCCAGTCATGCCATAAGCGCATGCATGTCTCACACATGCATTCTGCAACATGGCATTTAAACTCATTGTCTAGCTGCCATCCGATCAGCCCCGAGAGCCGGCCAAGCTCCTTGGCGATGGCTGTGGTGATGATGGCGGCTTTTTTTCGGAAATACGGGTTGTTCGTACAGGCATGCTGACGGGAGCCATGCCCCATGATCTCTCTTTTTTCATTGACATGCATGCGTTCGGGCCGGCCATGTGAGAACCAAATCGGCGGGGTAGGCGTCGGCGTGCACATAATCGTTTCGATCCCGCTATCATACAGCCGGGCGATGATTTCTTTGAAAAAACCGACGTCAATTTTTCCTTCTTCAGGTTCCATGACAGACCATGCAAATTCGCCGATCCGCACAACATTTACGCCAACTTCACGCATGATGTCAATGTCCTGCTGAATCGTCTCTTCATCCCATAATTCCGGATAATAGCAAGCGCCATGATAGAGTTTTCTCATCACATTTTCACCTTTCTTTGATGATCGATTCTGTCAATGGCAGGCCGAGCTCCTTTATGCCTTTTGCCACAAGTTTCGCCATTTCATTTGCGCCTTTTTTTGTAAAATGCGTGTAATCGTTAATCCCTTCTGAAATCATAAAATAGGTGTATACTTTTTCCTCGCCCTTCTCAGTAAAGAAAGCAAGGCTTTTCTCCATCAGATCAATGAGCTGGACATTCTCCTCTTCAGCCGTCTGCTTCATGGCAATGCAGTAATCAGGAAAATCGTTCAAAAACACGCCGTTTTCGTAATGAAAGCGGGCTACGGGGGTAATGAGAAGCGGGTGGGCACCTTTTTCCCGCGCGCCAGCGATATACTGCTTTAAATATTCTTTGTAGGTGGTATAGGGCTCGGTGTAGCGCTCCGGCTTATTTTTCGACGCGTCATTATGGCCCATCTGCACGAACAGCCAATCATCCGGCTCGATCACATCAAGGATTGCCTGAAGCCTGCCCTCTTCCACAAATGTTTTCGAGCTTCTTCCCCCGATCGCTCTGTTGATCACTTGAATATGCTCCGGCAGATGCGAGCCGAGAAACTGCCCCCAGCCCCCTTGATTTGTGCTGTCTCCATACGTTTGAACAGTCGAATCGCCGGCAAGATAAATATGATTTACCATTTTTTCATTCCTCCTCGTTTTTTATACAGCTTCCATCACGGATAGCTCTTCCCTTGAAAAAGACCGGTGCGTACAGGCGCTTGAGCATTGGTTTGTCCTGCCCGTTCGTTAATCATCTTGTCGTAGCGTTCAGCCTTTGCGTCTTATCCCTTAGTCCTCCTACAGCGGCGCCTCCGCTTTACTTCCCGCTATGTACAGGGCGGGCTTCGGCGGTTTTTTCATCCCTGTACCGAGATAAAAGCTCGTGTGCGGCGGCTGGTTGTAGGCGGTATTCTGCCAGGCGATGCCGAGCCTGTAAACCGGATCATGCATCAGCGTGTAAAAGCGGTGGCGGGTGAGATGTGTCGTTGTATAGATACGGAGCGCGCTGCTGTCTTCCGTTCTCCATATCACTTCTTCCCGCCAGTCTCCAAACAGGTTGGCCTGAAGAACCGGGTTTCCTTTCGTGCCGTTGTTGGACAGCACGCCGGCCGGCTGAAATATCGTCTTCAGACAGCCGTTTTCAGCATCCCATTTTTCAATCTTTGGCCTGCCGATCGTTCCGTCCCAGTCATGATCAAGCAGTTCTCTGACCAAATCACCGTCCCACCAGATGGCGAAATTGGCTGAAGCGGGCGCTTTGTCACTGATTTTTTCGCCTTTGCTCGTGAAAAGCCCATACGACATGCCATCATTGCCCGGCGGATCAATTCCCCAGACGAGCGCCCCTTTGTAGCTTGGATCAATATGAGCCGCCATGCCCCGGCCAACGTCAGTTCCAGCATGGACGCCCCATAATATCTCACCGGTTTCGGCATCTCGCAGTGACAGTCCGTACGGCTTTGTGGCGTCCTCATGCACCTGGAACACTTCAAGCCCTTTTCGTGACGGGTCCAGATCCCCTACATGCATCGCGTCTCCGTGCCCGAGCCCCGTTGTATACAGGCCGGTTCCGTCATGATCGACCGCCATTGCGCCGTATATGATTTCATCTTTTCCGTCTCCATCTACGTCCGCCACGCTCAAGCTGTGGTTCCCCTGTCCTGCGTACGCTTCATGTCCCGGATGGTTGGAGTCAAATACCCAGCGTTTTTTGAGCCTTCCGTTTCTGAAATCGTATGCCACGAGCACGGCTCTCGTATAGTAGCCGCGCGCCATTACAAGGCTCGGCCGCTCCCCATCCAAATAGGCGATTCCAGCGAGAAAACGGTCCATCCGGTTTCCATATCCGTCTCCCCAATCCTCCAGCTTGCCGCGGGGCGGTTCATATTCCACGGTCGTGAGTGCCTCACCGGTTTCTCCTTTAAACACAGTCAAATATTCCGGACCGGACAAAATTCTGCCCTGTTCGTTTCTAAAATCGGCCTGCTCATCACCGATGATATGTCCTTTCCCGTCTGTTGTGCCGTCAGCTGTTTTCATGGCGATTTCTGCTTTTCCGTCACCATCCAGGTCATACACCATAAATTGCGTGTAATGAGCGCCCGCCCTGATGTTTCTGCCGAGGTTGATGCGCCACAAAAAGGTGCCGTCCAGTTTATAGGCATCTATGAGCACCTCCCCGGTATACCCGTCATGAGCGTTGTCTTTTGAATTGGACGGGTCCCACTTTAGAATAATTTCATATTCTCCATCCCCGTCTACATCTCCGACACTGGCATCATTTGCGCTGTAAGTGTACGGCTTTCCGTCCGGTGTGATACCGCCTTCCGGTTTGGCAAGCGGAACCTCCAGGACATTTTCCTGCCAAACACGAGCTTCCTTGGAAAGCTTTTCTTCCCGCCCTTTATTGACAGCCGCCACTTGATAAACAGAGTCAGCCGTTCCGTTTTGATCGAGAAAATTAGTGCTTTCAGCGATTGGATCGCGGGTGATCCGCTTTCCATCCCGATAAAGGTGAAAAGCCGTCGTCTCATGATCTGTTCCGAGAAAACGCCAGCTGACAAACACGCCCTGATCTGTCTTTACCGCAATCAAACCTCTGGTCAAGTATTCCATTTGCCTCTTTTTTGGTTTCATTTGATGGGAACGGGCTGCGCGCAGCCCGTTCCTTCCCCCTTTCAGTTAAGGCGTATACATATTTGGTTTTGGCTGTTCCGCCATGCCGTCTCCTAAAAAGAAGCTTGTGTGCGGCGGCTGGTTATAGGCGACATTTTGCCAGGCGATGCCAAGCCGGTACACCGGATCGTGCATCAGCGTATACAGCCTGTGCTCAGTCGGAATGGTCGTCGTGTAAATGCGCAGAGCACTGCTGTCCTCCGTTCTCCACACGACTTCCTCGCGCCAGTCACCGAGCAGATCAGCCTGAAGCGCCGGTGTTGCTTTTGTGCCGTTGTTAGATGCTGCGCCTGATGCAGTCAGCACATTTTTCGATACGCCGTTTTGATAATCCCACTTATCAATTCGGTTGCTGTCCAGCTGTTCCCGCAGCAGATCGCCGTCCCACCAGATGCCGAAGTTGGTCGAGGACGGAGCCCCGCTTCCAATTTTGGCCCCTTTCGATGAGTAGAGAGAACCGTTTGCCCACACCTCCTGTCCCGGATAACGCGGGTCAATATCAGCAGCCATTCCCCGGCCTACATCCTTGCCGGCATAAACGCCCCAAAGGATTTTTCCGGTTGCAGCATCCCGGAAAGATAAGCCGTATTTTGCATTTTTGTCCTCATGAACTTGAAACACCTCAAGCCCCGGCCGGCCCGGATCAAGATCCCCTGTATGGAGGGCATCCCCATGGCCTAAGCCGGTCGAGTACATGCCTTTCCCGTCATGATCAACAGCCATTGAGCCGAAAATAATCTCATCTTTTCCATCCCCGTCAACATCCGCGATGCTCAGGTTGTGATTCCCCTGTCCGGCAAACGCTTCATTTCCTGACTTTGAGGAGTCCAGCGTCCAAAGCTTTGACAGCTTTCCGTCCCTGAAGTTATAGGCAACTAGCATGGTTTTAGCGTAATACCCTCTGGTCATGATCAGGCTCGGCCGCTGTCCATCAAGGTAGGCAATGCCGGCGAGAAAACGGTCAACACGGTTGCCGTAGCTGTCTCCCCAATCCGACACATTACCGCGCGCCGGTTCAAAATTTGCAGTGACAAGCTCTTTCCCGGTTGAACCTTGAAACACAGTGAGATATTCAGGGCCTGAAAGCACACGCCCCTGTTCATTTCTGTAATCAGCATTGGCATTTCCAATTACTTTACCCGTGCCGTCTTTTGTCCCGTCTGCCGTTTTCATTGCCACTTCCGCTTTTCCGTCACCATCAAGGTCATACACCATAAACTGGGTGTAGTGCGCGCCCGCTCTGATGTTTTTGCCGAGATTGATCCGCCATAACTTTGTGCCGTCCAGTTTATATGCGTCAATCAGTACGTCACCCGTATAGCCATCCTGTGAATTGTCTTTTGAGTTAGAAGGGTCCCATTTCAGGATCAGCTCGTATTGCCCGTCACCATCCACATCGCCAACACTTGCGTCATTAGCGCTGTACGTGTAAGCTTCACCCTTTGGCGTCGTTCCGCCAGCCGGTTTATCCAACGGGACAGAATGATACGGCTGCGCCCATACGGAGGCTTTTTCAGAAGCCGGCTGTTCGGTACCGTTTACAACAGCTCGAACCGTATACGAAGAGCCCGTCGATCCGTTTTTATCCACATAGTTCGTGGTTTTGACAGGCGCAGCATTTAGCTTTTGCCCGTCTCTGTACACATTGAACAAAACAGATGCGTTTTCGGTTCCAAGAAACCGCCAGCTGACAAAAATGCCCCCGTCCGTCTTGACCGCTACAAGCCCCCGGTTCAGCGCTTCCATCTGCCGCGCTGCCCCTTCAGCTTTCACAGGACATACAGAGGCTCCCATCACCAACAAGACCAGCAACGTAACAGCGGTAAACATGCGTTTCCTTCGTGTAATCATCAGACAGCTCCTTCTCATTTATCTGTAAGCGCTTACTTAAATTGGATTTTATGCGCTATGTGAGCTGTCTTCAATTTCACTTTTTTGCATCTGCCTATTTCGGACACTGCACTTTTTTGCGTATTTGTCATTTTTTTGTTACCCGGCTTGATGATGCTGGGCCTCCGTCTTTTGAAATCCCCTAAGAGCAAAAAACATCAACACAAGCCCAAATAAACACGGGCCGTAAAATGGAATCAGGCCAGGAAGCGTATACAGCAAATAAAGGACAAATCCGCACCCGATCAGCATACAGCCGGTCGTCAGCGGTCTCATGGCGCCAAAAAGCAGTGCCTGCGGAATATATTTGCGAAGCGGGAGCTGGTAATGCACATAAAGGGGAAACACATACATCAGCGCGATGATATACAAAAGCCCTGCAAGCAGCGTGCAGCTTGTTACGGCAAAGGACAGCCAATCCGTACTGGCAGAAAAATAATGATAGTTCGCGGACAATATGAGCAAAAGAGCCGAAAACGCCAATCCGATCGCATTAATCTTGAAAAACTCTTTTTTATAGGTATCGAGAAATAACGGAAATACCGGGACATCCTTTTGCCCCATCAGCCATTTCCTTATAACGGCACACATCGCGGCTGTGCTCGGCGCCCATCCGAAAAGAACGCCGCCCAAAAGTGTAAACAAGAGCCACAGACCGTTGAGCCATGCTATTTTCACCACCGCTTCGCAGCCTGCATAAAGCGCATCCGTTACAGTCGTCTTCATCTTCTCACCGCTTGATGCACGGCAAAATCCCTGTAAGTAGCTTTCATGGGGGCCATCTGCCGGAACCCGATTTTTCCTTTTGTTAACACAGGCCCATATGTGCTGCCGTCGTCCATCCACTCAAGAATGGGCAGACCATTGATTGAAAAATGCACATAGCCTTTGTCTTTGATCAGCTTCATACGATACGGAGAATCAGCGTCGTCTGGAGAAGGCAGCGGATCGGCCCCCATTGCGGCGAGGTGGAAACCGCGGCTTTTTCTTAAATTGCAGGTGCGGAATGCTCTTTCCTCCGGGTATTTTCTGCGGAAATATGACAGGTGGAGGGCATTGATGTCCCCCGAATGATACTCGGGGTATTTTCCCGTTCTTTTCTGGAGACTTGGATCAAACAAATCCTCGCCTCCCATTCCCGCAGCAGAAAAAAACAGCATACACAGTCCAGGCTGCTCGATCGGAGAGAAGTCCCATGTCACAATGATGCCGTCTGGAAAGGTTTCCGGACACCATAAGACAAAGTGCGCTTCGTCCTGGACATGTGACAGGTGCAAGCTGTGATCGTCAAATGAGATCTGTCCGCCTCCCTCCATCCGCCAGTCCTTTACATCACTAACTGACCGGAGCGGATTGTGGTACAGGCACGCGCCTTCCTTATACATGTTCTTTCCCCTCCCGGCTCACAAGGTGGTCCTTAAGCGGAAGTCCGAGCTCTTCAATGCCTTCTGCCACAAGCTTCGCAACCTCCATTGCACCTTCTTCCGAAAAATGCGTATTGTCCTCAATGCCGTCCGGGTAATTCGGATGTTCATTCGGCTGAAACCAAACGAACAATCGCTTCGACTCCTCCGGCCCGTATGCTTCATACAGCACCTTTGTTTTCGCAAGCAGATCAATCACAGGTACATCGAGCTCCTTCGCCAGTGCTTTCATCGCATCGGGATACTCACCGAGCGTATGCTCGATCCGTCCGTTTTCATCAAAGCGGCGGCGCTGCACCGATGTAACGAACACAGGATGCGCGCCCTTTTCGCGTGCCGTATCTGCAAACAAGGTAAGAAATTGCTGAAATGTGGAGTACGGCTTCGTCCCCCGCGGTTTTTGGTCATTGTGGCCGAATTGAATCAACAAATAATCGCCTTGTGTGATGCGTTCGGCAATTGCTTGAAGCCTTCCTTCCTCCACAAAAGAATTGGTGCTCGCTCCACCTTTGGCATGATTGCGGACAAGCACATCTTCTGAAAACAATTGCCCGAATACCTGCCCCCACCCCGCCATCGGCGCTTCATGAGGCGGGCAGTCACTCACAGTGGAATCCCCCGCTAAAAATACTTGAATCGGTTTCTTCATCACATGTTCTCTCCTTTCACGGCGTTTCCTGATACATTTGCCTGAAGACACCCGGCGGCATGCCGACCTGTTTTTTAAAAATCCGATTGAAGTAATTGTGGCGGTAGCCGACTTCTTCTGACACGTCATGAATTTTTTTATTCGTATTGACCAGCAGTTCTTTCGCCTTTTCGATTCTGATCTGGGTCACATAATCGATAAAATTAATGCCGGTCACTTGCTTAAATGCCTTGCTTAACGTATATGAATTCATGCCAAGCGCATCGGCACAGCTTTCCAATGAAATGTCCGCCATATACTGTTCGTGAATCATCGCAATCACACGTTCTGCCAGCTGCTTTTGCTGTCTGTTTTTTCTGCCCTCAAGCTTGGAAAGGTAAGGCGTCACCACTACATCCATCAGCCAGGCCGCCGCTTCGTTAGGTTCGCGCAATTCTGAAATATCAAGAAACGGATTCCGGTGCTGAAACAGTTCGCTGGGATTGAGCCCGGAATGCAAAATATCCTCCTGAATGCGGGAAAACAGCTGAATCAGGGCGGAATGCACATGCCTGTCTATGGCCGCTTTTTCCGACAGTTCCTTCATACATCCATCTATCAGTTCCTTGGCTTCCTGTTTTCTTTCCAGCCGGATGGCCTGAACAATTTGTTTTTCCAGCTCAAAAGGGTAATAAGGAGCGAACTGCTCATCCTGAGGGAAGTCGGCCTGCAAATCAATGACCTGATCCCGGTTAGAAAACTTCCTGCGGGATTTGCCGCTTTTCACATTCTGAAATAAAGAAGGGATTTCCGTGACACGCTCCGTCTTGCTGCTCAATGTCGAGGTCAGGCATAGTCCGGTTACATCTCCAAATTGGCGTGCCAGCTCCGTTATATACGCCTTCAGATCAGAGCTGTTTGTTTTCATCACAAGAACGGTGACAGAAAGCCGGCCGATATCAAGTATGGAGAGCTGAAAAACGCGTTTATCCGCCAATTCCTCAGCCAGATTGGTCAGGGTAAACACGGCAAGCTGTTCATCACCTTCACGGAAGATGCTTTTTTCACAACGGAGCCCTGTCACCTGTAGATCAAGCACATGAAACGCGTTTCCGCCGATGTTCCAGCCAGCCTCCTCCATCCGCAATCTGAGGCTTTCCTCGTTGTCATAGTAAAAATCGCCCTGCAAGAGATGCTGCAAAAAACTTTTTTTCATATGGGGCGTCTGCCGCAGGAGCTGCTCTTGGAGCTTCCGGCTTTCAAGGGATAGATCCTGCCATCTCTTTTCAATCCACTTGAATTCATCCTGCCCGGACGCCTGCCATGTTTTCTTCTCTCCTCCGGTAAACAAGCCAAGCAAATGCTGAATGGGACGATAGATTTTTTTTGATGCATACCATGTCATGCATACCGCCAAACCGATGCAAATGACCAGCATCACGATGATCACTTTTGATAAAAACACCATCGGCGCTGTAATAGCTGAAAGAGGCGCCGCTGACACAAAGGTCCATTGCTGATGCATCCGGTTCATTTCTCCAAAGGAGACAGAATACACCTTGCCTTCCCATTCCATCTGAAAATGGCCGTTCTCAGCAGGCTGTTTTTTTATCTCATGAAGTAAAGTCTTTTCAAAATCTTTTTCCCCCTCATGAAACAGCACCTCTCGATTTTGATCTAAAAGCAGCGCACTGCCATCAGGATAGGGGGACAAGCTTTGCAGGATTGATTCCATTTCTTTCGGATCAACCGCCAGCATGATCGCGCCGAACGGTTTCTCCGCCGCGCCCGGGATGAGCTGGATCAGCATCGCTTGATTTCCCGACCGTTTCCAATAAATGCTGTGGTCTGAGGCAAGCAGCGAGCGATACTTGCGAAGCGCCTCCTGTTCTGTCAAAGCGCTGTATTCAGGGCTCAGCACAAGTGGCCGGGGGCTGTTCAGAAAGATGGAAGCCTGCTCGATCAGCGGCTGCTGGTCCCGCAAAAGAAACAGCTTTTTCGTTAATTGATAGGAGAACGTAAAGTCTTTCTCCAAATCCCTCTCGGCCAATCCGTTCATCAGTGAAGAATCGTAGGCCATCTGGGTGAGTGCCAGTTCAAGCACTCCCAGCTTCTCATCCATTCGGCTGACCTCACGCGCCACCTGTGTTTCATGCGACCTTTGCAGCTCTTTCTCCACCTTGTCGATCGAAAGAAAGTAGATTGCGCCGCCAGTCAGCAATCCGGGAATACAGGCAATCAGCAAAATGAAGACAAAGTTTCTTTTGAAATACGTTCCCTTCCAGCGAGAAACCCGTTCCTTCTGTTGAAGCTGTTTTTTCATCCCTCTCCCCCCGCCGCTATCTTTACTGATACACGCGTTTTTTCGTTTTCAAAACATCAGCAAGAAACGTCAGCGCAAGTCCCTGCCCCCATCCTTGTATTCGTTTGTAAGGCACCTGTTTGTATCCTTCGGCATTTTTCATGACGGCTGTCCCGGCCGATACCTTGCTGACCCGTCCGTCCTCTTCCACCGCATCCAAAATGGCTGCAAGCGATTTCTGCACATATTTTGTATACAGCTTTCCGCTCGACATCAGAGCAGAAGCAATACCGGCTGATGCCGAAACCTCCAGATAAGAATCCGGATCATCCAAAATCGTATGCCACAGCCCTGTTTCATCCTGAAGCCGGACAAGCGCGCTCAGCTGGTCTCTGAGCGATCCGTCGATGATCATAAAGGAAGGATGTGTCACCTCAATAAGCGGGAGCGCCTTTGCCATCGTGAGTGCCGCCCAGCCGTTCGCCCTGCCCCAATAAATCCCCGACAGATGATTTTGCGCTTTGTTGTCCCAGGCGTGGTAGTACAAATTCGTGACAGGGTCCTGAAGCACATCCTCATGTCCGTGAAACTGACGCAGGCCGTCTTCAAAATAATCCTCACGCTCCATGATCCGCCCGATTCTCAGCATAAACAGCCCAGCCATCATCAGCGTATCCGCCCATGCCTGTTCAGGGAATACGTATTCTGCCGCATTCACCGTATGCTGAAGGATCCCCTCGCCAAAGCGCGGCGCCTTATGCAGCACATATTCCGCCATCTCGGCCGCTGTTTCCAAATACACGTCATCACCCGTCACCTTGTGGAGGAACAAAAGCGTATGCCCGATGGAAACTCCGTTGATCGAAAGCGGCGGCAGCCCATCCTCCAGCTGTTCATCCACCCACGTTTTTAGCAGATTGATATATTCCTCGTTTTCTGTCGCTTCATAGGCCTCCGCTACGCCGTAAAACGCGACGCCGCCCGGCCAATCCCACGCAAAATCCATCTGAAATGTCCGTTTCACGATCCGGTCAATAACCGACGTCACCTTTTCTTCATCAAAAATAAGCTGTGCCATCTGCAACACTCCTTTTTATTTTAATCCGGTCGTACTGATGCCCTGAACGATATATTTCTGAAACAAAAAGAATACAAGAATCACAGGCAATAACGAGACGGCCGACATGGCAAACATCGCGCCCCAGTTCGAAGCCGACTCTGTATCGAGAAAAAGCTTCAGCGCAAGTGAAACAGGGTAAAGCTCCGGCTTATTCAAATACAAGAGCGGCTGAATCAGCTCCTCCCACTTCCAATAGAAGGAGAAAATCGCAGACGTCGCAAGCGCGGGGGCAATCAGCGGGAGAATGATCCGCCAAAAGCAGGCAAAGCGCCCACATCCGTCGATTCGCGCGGCTTCATCCAGCTCCTCGGGAATCGTCCGGATAAACTGGATCATCAGAAAGATAAAAAACGCATGCCCGAAAAATTGCGGAACGACAATTGGTTTAAAGGAATTCAGCCAGTCTAATTTCGCAAACATAATATACTGCGGAATCATCAATACTTCATGAGGCAGCATTAACGTCCCCATCATGCACGCAAACCAAAATTTTTTCCCCTTAAACGGAATACGCGCAAATCCGTACGCAATGACAGCCGATGACAGGACGGCACCGATTGTTGACAGCCCGACAATAATCGCCGAGTTTTTAATAAACGTCAGAAACGGCTGTCCCGCGATCCCCTTCCACCCTTCAGCATAGTTACTGAGAATAAAAGGGTCTGGAATGAGTGAATGAGAGGTTGTAAAAATACTGGCGCTTTCTTTAAACGAGCTGACAAACAGCCAAATGACCGGGTACAGCAGTAACACCGCCAGTGTTCCTGTACAAACATGGAACAGTATGCGTTTGGGACTGACGCGCCCGGCTTTTTTTTCTCTCAAAAACCGGGGCTTCTCTGACAGGCTGGTTGACCGGCTCCATCCGTCATTCCTCCTTTGACTCGTAATGAACCCAATATGACGATGTTTTAAACAATATGAGCGTAATCAGCCCGACAATGACAAGCATGACCCACGCCATCGCCGATGCGTAGCCCATTTGAAAATAGTTAAACGCACGCTGGAACAAATAGAGCGAATAGAGAAGTGTCCCGTCAAGCGGCCCGCCCTCGCCCTTCGAAATGATATAGGCAGGTGTAAATGTCATAAAAGCAGAAATCGTCTGCATCACAAGATTAAAGAAAATAATCGGTGTAAGAATCGGAAGCGTGATCTTGAAGAAACGCTGCACCCGATTTGCCCCATCCACACTTGCCGCTTCCAAATACGAAGACGGAATGTTTTTCAGCCCGGCCAGAAAAATCAGCATTGACGACCCGAACTGCCAGACGGACAGCAGAATCAATGTCCACAGCGCACTTGTCGGATTCTGGTACCAAAGAATTTTTTGATCAATCCCGACAAAAAACAGCAGCGCATTGATGACCCCGTCATTGCCAAAAATATTGCGCCACATAATCGCCACGGCGACGCTCCCGCCGATGATCGAAGGCAGATAAAAGAGCGTTCTGTAAATGGCCGTTCCTTTTGCTGCATTGTTTAAAATGACAGCGATAAAAAGCGCGAAGCCGAGGCGGAGCGGAACCCCGGCAAGCACATACGTAAATGTCACCTTCAGAGACTGCCAATACTTTTCGTCACCCGTAAACATTTCCTTAAAGTTGTCGAGCCCGATCCATTTCGGCGCCGTAAACAAGTCATAGCTCGTGAAGGACAGAAACAGGGACGCCCCCATCGGGATCACCGTAAAGCATAGGAACCCGATGATAAACGGAGAAATAAAAGCATATCCCGCCAGATTGTCTTTTCTTATACTCCGGCTTTTTTTCATTGCGTCAGCCCCATTTCCCGTCAATTATTCCTCTCTAATATCTCATTGGCCTTTTTCCGGAACGTTTTGGCGGCTTTTTCCGGCGATACCTTCTGATACAGAATCTGATCTGACGTATCCTTCAGCAGCTTGATGACCTCCGCGCTTCCCACAGGCTCTGGCGGATCGGCTTTGCTGATGTTTTTTGACGCGGTTTCTACATACTCCACGATGTTGGCTTCTTCCTCATTCAGCTTCGGTTTAATCGCATCCGCCACCTTGTCGGAGACTGGAACGCCTCGCTCGCCTTTAATCAGCTGGTTCGCTTCCTCATTATTCACGAAGAAATTAATAAATTTCGCTGCCTCTTTTTTATGCTCAGAGCTTTTCGGAATGGAAAACAGCATACTCGGCTTCAATGTCAGAGCCTTTTCCTTCATTTGCTCCGGCGGCAGATAGAGAGACAGCGGCGAGTCTGTCAGCCGGGCAAAGCCCAAATATTGATTGGAGTAGTTCCATGTAATCGCTGATTTGCCTTTGACGATAAAATCGTCTTCCATCCCTTTAATCTGTGCGCTTTCATCAGGTGTTGGGGACGTTTTCGCTTTCACCAGCCTCAGCTGCCGCTCAAAGTAATCGACAAACAACTGATCATCTTGATACGCGAGGCCAGTGCCGTCTTCTTTATAAAAGCGCTCACCCTTTGTGCGCAAATAATAAGGGAAGAAAATATCAGGCGGATGCATTCCGTTGGAACCGTAGACACCGGCTTTTTCCTGAAGATCATACGCCAGCTTCTCGTAATCCTCCCACGTCCAGTTTTTCTGATTGATAGACACACCGGCTTTTTTCAGCAAATCTTCATTGGCAATCACAGACAGCACGTTGACACCTAGCGTAAATCCATATAGCTTATTGTCGATTTTTCCGCCCGACAGCATATTCTCGTCGATTGAACTGACGTCAATCGTTCCATCCTTTGTATACGGCGTTAAATCCTCCAGCTGGTTCTTCTTTCCGTATTGGGCTAAGTAAGCGGTATCCATTTGAATGACATCCGGAAGCTGGCCGGCGGCAGACATGGGCGCGAGCTTTTTCCAGTAGTCATCCCAGTTCGCAAATTCCGCTTCAATATGGACGTGCGGATTCTTTTTTTCGTAAAGTTCAATTACCTTTGTTGTATAATCATGCCTTGGCTGCCCGCCCCACCACGCGATTCTGAGTGTAACGTCTTCTTTTTTTCCCGAGGCCTCTTCACCTGCTGAACATCCGCTGAAAATAAAGACGCAGACAAGGGATAACAGCACGTAACAAATCTTCTTCAAACCAATCCCCCCTTTTAATGTAAGTGCTTACATTTTATTTTAAAGCGTTCGGATAGGGCGAAACACTCAAAAAACAGTGGCGAAAGTCAAAAAAACAGAGATGGCTATCCTGCGGAAGCGCCTCCCTGTTTTCTTCTGAATTCTGACGGTGTCAGACCGGTATATTTTTTAAAAACAAGACTGAAATACTTCGGATTATCGCCAAACCCGATTTCTTCAGCAATTTCTGATACACTCGCATCCCGCCTCATTTTCATCTGTTTCATCGCATGTTCAAGACGCACTCGTGTAACATATTGGGAAAATTTCTCGCCTGTTTCCTGCTTAAATAACTTCCCGAGATAATCAGGATTCATAAACAGCATATCCTTCGCCGCCCATTTTAAGGACAGATTCGGATTTCCGAGCTCGTCGGCAATAAGCCTGATCATTTTTGAAATCACTGCGCTCCCATGCAGGTCACCAGACGCTTCAGCTGTGTCACGAAACAGCTGCCCCGCGTGCCGGAGTTCTCCCGCCTGACTGATGGCCAGCTTGCGGGTTGCAAAAACCTCCGCCGCCTTTTCAGCGGCGTTCTCCTCTACGGCGAGCACGGTCCATTCTCCGCTGCTGCAAACCGCTGTCAGTGCCGACCCGAGTGCCTCTCTGGCTGTGGCATCAATAGATTGTTCCCCTTTTAAGATCAAGAGGCGGATCTTTTTTCCGGCAAGTGAAGGCGGCGGAGACAGCTGGGCCACACCGGCGATCAAGCCTTCCAAGTATTGATCGGCTGCAAAGGAACGGATATGGTCGAGCTCGTGTTTTAGATGGGCTGTTTTCTTTTTGTGCACATCTTGCCGCTTCAGCTCAGCAATGATTTCCTCCAGCGAGCTGATAATCTGCTGTTCATTGCAGGGCTTCAGCAAATAATGCTTCACCCCATATTTCATGGCTTCCTTTGCGTACTCAAACTCTCCAAACCCGGACAGGACGATAAATTGCACCGACGGGCTGACGGCTGACACCTTTTTGATCAGCTCAAGCCCGTCCATGCCGGGCATTTTGACGTCTGTGATGACGATATGCGGCTGCTTATGTACAATCTTTTCATATGCTTCATGTCCGTTCTGCGCTTTATCGATCAATGAGGCGCCAAGCGACTCCCACTCAATGATTCCTGCCATTCCATCAAGGATAATCCTCTCATCATCAGCCAGCAGAATTTTATACATCACACCACCTCATTTTGGCACGGTATTGTGATCACAATCCTCGTCCCCTTTCCATGCTCACTATGAATCCGCAATCCGTATGGCTCTCCGAATGTCAGGCTGATGCGCTCGCGAATATTCCAAAGTCCGATTCCTCTTCCGCCCGTTGATTCAAGAATCCGTCCATCCATGCCAGGGCCGTTATCTTCGACCGTAATACAGACACATTCCTTCGCCTTTTTCGCCTGAATCCGGATGGCGCACGGTCTTGTAAAGGGTTCAAGCGCGTATTGAATCGCATTTTCCGCAAGCGGCTGGAGCGTCAGTTTCGGAATGAGGCAATGCTTCACCTCATCGTCAATATCCAACGTGAAATTCAGGCGCTCTTCAAATCGAAATCGCTGAATGGTCATATAGTGACGTACAATGTCCGCCTCCTCCTGAATGGTCACGATATCCTTTTTCATATGTATGCTGTTTCGCAGAAGAAAACCGAGCGATTCCACCATTTTTGAGATTTGCTTTTGCTGATTCGCCTTGGCCAGCCAATTGATGGACTCGAGCGTGTTATATAAAAAATGCGGATTGATCTGGGCTTGCAGTGCTTTCAATTCGGTTTCTTTAATAATGAGCTGTTTTTCCACATTTTCTTCCATCAGCTCATTAATCCGTTTCATCATGACAGTAAAATGGCGGTTCAGCATGCCGGCCTCATCCTGTGTATGTTCCGGCAGAGAAAGCGACACACCCGCTTCAATGCCGCCGTGCTGTACCGATTTCATCGCGGTCACAAGCTGTTCAATCGGCTCCGTGATACTGTTAGCGATTTTCCTTCCGAAAAGCAAAACCACACAGAAAAAGAGGAGAAAGCATGTGCCGATCACTGTTTTCATAAAGGAAATTTTCGCGAACATCTGATCAAAGGGGATAACGTTATAGTAGCTCCAATTTTGGTAGGATGATTGAAGATAAGAAATAAAGTAACGTTTGCCATTCTTTTTTATCAAGTCATAACCGGGGTGCTTCAGCGTCTCTTTTGCTGCCTCAGGAACATGCGCTGATGCATGTGCCGTATACACCAAATTACCGCCTTGGTCAGCAATCATAATGTCTCCGACTGAATCGCCCCAATCCTTCGGCACATCACGAATCATTTGTTTTACATTGACTTGGATCAGCACCATGCCCAAGCCGTTCAGACTCAGCTGGTGATAGGACCTGATCTGCCGTGCTGAAATCAGGACAGGATCTGACCCGCCGAGCGTCATCCAAAGATTTCTTCCATTTTTCGCTTTCGCTCGCTTAAATACCTCTTCCTGCTCCTGCTGCAAAAGATCTGAAGAACTGCTTCCGGCTGAATACTCTGAGCCGCGGGCATCAATCAAATGAATGGAATCGATGTACTTTTCATCACTGGCATATCCCGCAAGCTGATCCCAAAGCTCCTGCTTCATTTGATATTGATCATACGTATCATCCCGATTTTGCATACTCAGGATGCGCTGAATCTGTTCGTCTGTAATGATTTCATATGACACATCCTCTATCTTCTTCAGCTCGTCTTCGATCCTTTCAGAAGACATGCGAAGCACCTCCGAGGACTTGCGGTAAATCTGCTCATCATACACATGAAAGGCATACTGGACCCCGCTGTATACAAACAGAAAGGATACGGCCATAATCAACGATAGAAACACAAACAGCTTATCCTTAATCTTCATCCGCCTGTACCAGCCAGCAACTCTTTTCTTCATGCCGCCTTTTCTTTCTCCTGCCGCTGATCCATTGACCGAAACGCTTTAAAGGACAGCTTCGTTAAGATCAGGCTGAGTAAACTCCCGCTGAAAAACAATAGAAACGTGACATGAAACAGAACGAGACAAAGCACACCGACAGCGCCAGCCGCCATCAAAAGCGTCACCGCCGGACGGCTGAAGGCAATGAAAAAGCTGATGCTCAGCACCTCTTTGATTTTCACGTCAAAATGAGAAAATACCGGGAACACATACAGCACAACAAACGCGAAAATCAAACTAATGCTCAGGAATACATTGACGAGCACAGGCTGGTCCATCTGAGCCGCTATCCGCATATCCGCAAACAGAAACAGGGCAGCCGTCACAACGATAAGCCCGAGGATCTGTGATGCCCGCCATTCCTTTTTAAACGCCCGAATAAAGACAGAAAACACCGGGGCATCTGTATTCCCCTTCGCCCATTCTCTCGCCACTGTAAACATCGCGGCAGTAGCGGGCATCAGTCCAAACACAACCAGGCCTGCAAGAGAAAACAAAATCCAAAGCACATTCAAATAGGCCAGTCTCATCACCCACGTACAAAAACGATTCAGCCCATTTGTCACATTCTGTATCATCAACATCACCTTCCCGCTTCGGAAAACGCTTTCATTTTAAAGTAATATGTATTTCTCCTTTCGAAAGAAAATTCCTGCCGTTCTGTGAAAATTTCGACATGATGAGAGACGGCAGCAGCTTTATCTTTTCCTGTAACGCCGGATGGCCTTATCGACCAAATATCCGGCAATGGCCCCGAAAATGACATTGAATCCAAGCATTCCGAGCGCAGCCCCTTCCCAGCCGCGTACATACACGAGGCTGTACCAGATCGCAAACATACCAAGGACGATCAGCACGGCCAACATCCATTCTGGCCGACTTTTGTCAGGAAACCTCATCCGCATCAAAACGGATACGCCAGCAAACAGACAAGCCGTCACAACCCTGTCACAAATAAAATTGGCCACAACATCGCCTGCCCTCCCTTTTAGAAAAGACAAAAAAGCCCCCTGCAAAGGACGCTTATTCTGCCGTAATCTCTTTCTCAAACAAATGATATCCGGACGCATCAGCACCCATGAATTCATATCCCATACGCCGATAAAAGGAATGCAGGGCGTCGCTATCAGCGACACAGTCAAGCCGTATCCGCGTTTTTTCCGGAAAGTGTATGCCCGTCTCCGCCCACTGAAGGACGCGGGCTCCAAGCCCCTGTCCCGCAAACCGGCGGCTTACTGCGAGGCGATGCAAATAAATGGACTCCTCATGCCCATCGTCTCCCCAAAGCGTCCGGTCCCACTCGCTCGGTTCAGGCAGCAGCATCACGACAGCCGCAAGCTCTTCATCTTTTTTAAACACAAACACATGTCCCTTTTCAATTGACCCCGTGATATCATGTATATCTTGCCCTTTCAGAAGTCCGCTCCATTGGTTAGAACCCCGATCCCGGAGCCATTCAGCTGTTCGGACGAGCAACCCGGTAATCGATTCTGCATCCTCATAGACGGCCGGACACGCGTAAAATCCATCTGCAATCGTTTCGTTCTCAATCTTAAAAGCTGACATAAAGGCCTCCCAATCAAAAAGTAAGCTTGCACACACACCTTGATTATAATGCAGACCAAACTGCAAAAACAGACCATTTTCTCTGTATGTAAAAGGGTGTATGAAAGAGAGGCCAATCTGCCTATTAGAAAATCTTCTTTTTATCCCGTTCTTCTTTTAAAATTTCAACCGCTTCTCTGAAGCGCATAGAGTGTACGATTTCACGCTCTCGCAAAAAACGCAGGGAGTCGTTTAAATCAGGATCATCCGAAATATCAATCAGCCATTGATACGTCGCCCGCGCCTTTTCTTCTGCGGCAATATCTTCGTATAAATCGGCAATCGGATCGCCCTTCGCTTGGATATAGCTCGCGGTAAACGGCACGCCCGCCGCATTATGATAAAAAAGCGCGCTGTCGTGATTGACGTAATGATCGCCAAGCCCCGCTTCACGCAGCTGCTCCGGTGTGGCGTCTTTCGTTAACTTATAGACCATGGTCGCAATCATTTCCAAATGGGCAAACTCCTCCGTGCCGATATCTGTTAAAAGGCCGATGACCTTATCAGGAATCGTATAACGCTGGTTCAAATACCGGAGAGCCGCGGCCAGCTCGCCGTCCGCTCCGCCATACTGCTCAATCAAATACTTCGCCAGCGTCGGGTTGCACGTACTGACCTTGACAGGGTATTGCAGCTTCTTTTCATACACCCACATTCAGGCATTCCTCCTTATACTTGCCACGGCCATGGCCCTTTTCCCCAATCCCAATCCTTGCCCGCGGGGCTGTTGCCGAACTGCAGAAGCGGTCCGTAAGAGGATTCGAACTGTCTTTTTAAGTGCCTTGAATAGCCGGAATATTGATTGAATTGCTTCAACGCATCTTCATCATGAGGATGTGTATTTAAATAAAGACTCAGCTCAACAAGCACAAAATCAGCAGCCTGTATTTGCTCTAGCTGACGATAATATTCGGCATCAACCTTTTTTGCCATGTGCGTCTCCCCCTCGATAAGGGTTTTCATAAAAATCATAGAGATCCTTCCAAAGGGTGCCTTTCCTCAAAGCCTCCATCGGCGAAAACTGCTCCATGTGCTCAGGCTGAAAGGTCATATAAAGGTTAGGGGGCGTTCTGTAAAATTTCTTCCCTATAGGCGGACAGGGATCAAAACGGCTGTGAAAGGGCGTATATGATTTGACAGGCGTAAACGGCTGCATATCCTTCATTCCGGCTCCTCCTTTCTCAAAAACAATGACCTTAATAGGTATGAGGCAGGGGGCATGATTATGACTGAAACACGGCTTAGCTTTTTCAATAAGAAGACCTTCGGAAGAGCCGAAGGTCTTTCTAGACTATTCAGTCCAAAATGAGGTCAGTGTTTCCAATATGCAGCATGAGCAGCCGCAAACTCTGACAGCGAACGAGGTTCTTTTCCCGTCACACGCTTCACTGTATCCGTTACCCGATGTTCCGCACCATGTCTGATTGCCTCATCAAGCCCCGCCATAAATCCCGCATAATCAACCGGCAAACCAGCTGCCTCCATCCGATTCTGCAGCTCGGAACGAGAAATGCTGACATGCTCCACCCGGCGTCCCGCCGCAGCACCGATCATCTCTGCCGCTTCGGCATAGCTCAGCGCCTCGGGTCCTGTCAGGATATGATGTGTCTGATGAGGGACGGCATCAGTCAAAGCACACACGGCTGTTTCTGCAATGTCATCAGCATCAATGAATCCTAGCTTTCCCTCGCCCGAAGCCGTGATGATGCGCCCCTCAGTTTGAATCGACTTTCGATGCTGGACATTGATAAAATTTTGCATAAAGTATGAAGGCCGCAGCACCGTCCATTCGGGAAATTCGCGCACTGCCTGATGAATCGCGCCAAACACGGGACCATTCTCAGGGACAACAGACGCACTTAGCATCACTACACGCTTTGCACCGAGACGCTTTGCCTCCTTTAAAAAGGGGAGCACATAGGGAGCCGGATCAAATACACCGACCGGAGCAACAAGATAGATCTGTTTTACCTGTTCCAGAGCAGGCGTAAAACTGGAGGCGTCCTTCCAATCAAAATACACATACTCAGCATCAGCAAGCGCGCCCTTTTTCCGGCTCGCAATACGCACCCTGTGCCCCAGCTCTATTAAACGGCTGGCGATTCGGCTGCCGGTTGTGCCGGTCCCGCCTGTAATTAAAATCGGATTCTGTTTCATCGTTTTCCACTCTCCTCTGTTTGCAAAAATGATCCTCCAAAGGCCTCTTTTACAACAAGCGGATTCCAATAATCCTTATAACGAACAATGCGGCCATCTCTCGTTTCGATGACACTGATATAGCTTTGGCGATAAGGCAGCCTAGTCTCAATCACATGGCCGTCACATTGAAACTCCGCAATCATCGTATTCGTGTCTGCTGAACGATACACTGTCGGAGCGGTAAATGAAGAAAGATGGATCTGCTTAGGATAATCCTTAATATAATTGTAAATGGCCGCTTTTCCTTCTATTCTTTTTGGCGATCCCTCCGGCGCATAAGGAAACTCAAATACAGCATTCTCATCCCAAAGCTCCGTCCAGCTCTTCATGTCCTTCTCAAGCATATAAGCCATAAACTTTCTCAATGTTTCACATGCTTTTTCAAACTCATTCATCAACATTCATCATCACCTCATTTTTATTTCTAGACTATTCAGTCCGAAAAGTACATACATGGGCAAAGAATCCTTTACCACATGTTAATCAAGCACTGATAAACTCACGTCAACATGGTCCTGAAGCCGATCCATATCAGCCGTCACTTTCGCAACAAATGTCAGAGACAGCCTGCTTTGATTCAGGTACCGGGCAAGCGCAGATATATCAGTATCTTCGCCATTCAATTCTCCTTGATCCTTCGCTCTTAAAAGCGCCTGATAAAAAGCGTCCTCAAGCTGCTTGGATTGTCTTTCAAAATACCGGGCAAGCTCAGGGTCATGCGGAATCTGTTCAATCGCACTGTTAATGATATAGCACGCCTTCGCCCGTTCAGGATCCCTCAAAGCATTGACACCTTCTTGAAAAATATCACGAATGGCTTCCTTTACAGATCCTGGCGCTTCAAGCCTTTCCATAACGGCAGTGTTTTTCCCTTCAAGATACGTTTTCACAGCTGACAAAAACAAATCACGCTTCGTGCCATACGTATCATACAAACTTTGGCGCGCAATGCCTAAATGAGAGAGCAGATCCTGAAGAGACGTTCCTTCGTAGCCATACTCTCCAAAAACCTCTATCGCCCTGTGAAGAACAAGTGCCGTATCAAATTCTTTATTCCTCCCCAAAAGACGATCACCTCCTGAAACAAATGTTACCAGTTTCCAGACTGAACAGTCAAGAAAAAAGATAAAAAACACTCTTGATCTGCAAGAGTGTCCTCTTTATACCATCATCTTCTTTATTTATAACCGTCTTTTCCCCAGTGGCCCATATGGTGGTGATGGTGGCCATAATGACCATCATGATGGTGGTGATAATTATCCTTTCCAACATGGTGATGATGGTGATGAAGATTATCTTTTCCATCATGATGATGGTGATAATAGTGGTGATGGCCATCATTTTCATGGTGCATGTTCGGATAACTTACAGTTCCCGGAGAGCCTCCATAGCCGCCGCTTGGGTAACCGCCGGATCCTCCGTATCCTCCGTACGTTCCATATCCCGGATAGCCGCCGACACCTCCATGTATGCCGTGATCTGGGTAGCCTCCATACATGCCAAAGCCCGGGTGGCCTCCATACATGCCATAACCCGGGTGGCCTGTGCTTTGCATGCCATAGCCCGGATAGCCAATACCAAAGCCCTGATAATGACCACAACCAGGTCCGCCATACATATGTCTTGTATCAGTCATATTCACTCTCTCCTTCACATAGGTTACAGTCCAGAGTATGAGAATATCTTACTGATCGTATAGGCGGCCGCCTACATACAGCTAAAACAATTTCCAGGACAAAAAAAGCAGGCCATAACAGCCTGCTCACTCCTTACTCGCCTAAATCAACGTTATGATATACCTGCTGAACATCTTCCAAATCTTCTAATGCATCAATCAATTTTTCAAACTGTTCCTTTGCATCATCCGGAAGCGTTACTTCACTTTGCGCAAGCATTGTCAGCTCCGCTACTGTAAATTCCTCGACACCCGCGTTTTTAAACGCCTCTTGCACCGCATGGAATTGATCAGGCTCGGCATACACGATCGCGCTGTCATCCTCTTCTAAAATGTCACGCACATCAACATCCGCTTCCATCAGGATTTCAAGCGCTTCGTCAGCAGTTTTGCCTTCCACACCGATTACAGCCGTCGCGTCAAACATGTAAGCAACAGATCCGCTCACACCCATGTTTCCGCCGTTTTTCCCGAACGCCGCACGCACTTCCGGCGCCGTCCGGTTTACATTATTCGTCAGCGCATCAACGATAATCATTGATCCGTTCGGCCCGAAGCCCTCATAACGAAGCTCATCGTAATTCTCTTCCGCTCCGCCCTTCGCCTTCTCGATCGCACGTTCAATGATGTTTTTCGGCACGCTGTAAGTCTTCGCACGCTCAAGCACAACCTTCAGCGCCTGGTTGGATTCCGGATCAGGCTCGCCCTGTTTCGCCGCCACATAAATCTCACGGCCAAACTTCGCATAAATTCGACTCGTATTTGCGTCCTTAGACGCCTTCTTCTCTTTAATATTGTTCCACTTACGGCCCATGATGTTCCACTCTCTTTCATATATATCAATCTAAATACTGTTATTCACTTTATCCATTATACCTCAAATGGTTTGGTTGTTTCGAGTGTCTTGCGTTAGAAATAGAAGGAATGCCGCGATGTGGAAAATGGAACGTCTTCCGTAAAGCAAGAAAAAGCCCTAGCTATGGGCTTTCTTCTGATCACTAAGTTTGTAAGGGGAATGATCAATATACGTCGTATTTCGATCTGTTGATTCCTTAAATCCACCGGAGTTTGTCAGGGTTGGAAACGACATGCTTCCGAAAACTAGAGTAACAGCCAAACACATCATCACTTTTTTCTTAATAGGCATATAAACACTCTCCTTTTAGAATATCTTCTTGGGCTTTCAGCACTTTCCGATAAAACGCAGCTGCTTGTTCAAAGTGACAGCTGCTTTCAAAAACAGCGGCAGCACTCCGGGCACACGCTTCAATATACGCATGCAAGTTCTTTTTTTCGAAATAGCTTAAAAGATCATGAATTTTTCGTTCATCAACAGTCTCCTTGTACACGGCCTGCAAGAACAGAAACAATTCTTTATAAAATTTGTGAGAATGTGCTGTCATTTGGTCTAATCCTTCCTCTATGAACTGAAACGCCCGCTGTGTTTGGCCTGTCTTACATAATGTCCAGCTTAATCCAAACAAGACTTTCGGAAGCAGATCAGGCACTTTCTCTCTGCTTACTTTCGCCGCTTTTTGGAAATGTTCTACAGCCATCTGATCGTCTCCTGATCTGTCATAGCTGTTCGCGATGTTCAATAGAGAAATGGCGATAAACCTGTCATTTTGAATGTCCATTGCCAATTCCAGCGCCGCCTCTAAATGCGGGAGCGCTTTATCATAATGTTTGAAATCATCATAGTTGCCGGCGATCACAGACAAGCTTTGTATCGTTCTAATGCTGTATAGGGGATTTTTTTGATAAATGTCCAAGGCTTGAAGAATATGATGCATCGACACATGGGTTTGCTTCATGTGATAATACGCTTCGGCCACTTTAAAATGGAATTCCGCTTTCTCAATTTCATCTGACACAAACGGCAGTTCTTTCTCCGCCTCGCGATAATACCCGATCGCTTCCACATATTCTTTTTGATCAAATTCATACATGCCGCGGAAAAACAAAGAGTAGTATTTCAAAAGGCCTGTGAGTTTTTTCTGAGGGGTCTCAATCGTTTCAAGAAGCTCTGTCACTGTAGGGCGATTCCCGTATGTTTGTCCCGGCTCCAAATAATCCAGCATCAGCTGGTGCCGAAAACACATCAGAGAATAATAGATCAGTAAATCCTGATCCTCTTCCATCTTCTGAATGTCCTGCTCAACCTCCGCTTTCAGAATCTCAGCATCCGGAACACTGAACTGGCGAATCATTTTATACCATTCATTAATCTTAACACCGACACGCGAAGACGGTATGGCTTGACTCAATAGCTTCCCTCCTTCTCTATGAGATATGTCATATTCTATCAATCCCAAATTTTGAAAACAATACAGAAGGAAGAAATTGTTTTTTCATCCTGTCAATTTGTTTTTCTACGCAAAAAAGACCCTTTACGCAAGGGTCTTTGTCATTCTATTTCATATACGTATTCATCAGCTCGTAACAGCGCTCTTTCGTCTGTTTGGCAAGCTCTTCCGTTTGGACGACCCGGGATAATGAACCGCCGCCCTCCTCATCATATCGTTTCTGGGCCGCAGCATCCCTATCCTTTATCCATTGGCGCTGTTTAACTTTTAATGCCGCCATGTCTGAAGCAGGAAGCTGTTTTTGCAGCACGCCGTATATCTCGTTCAGCAATCCGTCCCACATTTGATAGTTGTAACCGTAATCCTCAATCATCTGATAATCACTTTGATAGTCATTGTGCTTTTCTTTCTGTTCTGTTGCTGACAATTTGGCAGCATAATCTGCTTTTATGCCTCCCGTTGCCTGCTCACTGCTCTGTGTATCCGCTGTATCAGGTGATGCGGTTTCCGCAGTCTTCTGAGCTGTCTCTTGCTCTGGAGCCTCAGTCTCGTTTTCTTTATCACTCACTATACTGGTATCCTTTGAGCTGATCGCCGCCTGTCTTTCCCCATTTGAACTTTTTACATTGAAAAAATAAGCTGTTCCGCCGGCAGCCTTCGATTCATAAGACTTCACAAATTCCGCCGTTTCACCGTTTCTCGACAGAATCGTTTTCGCTTCTTCTTTTGTCAGCTTGATATCATCCCCTTGAAGCGACTTGCTGTCCCATTTGTTGATCTTCCAATCGCCATCTTGCTTCACCAATTCAAATGTCCATGCCGTGCCCATGTTGTTTAATTCTGTTGCCGGGTCTATTGATGAAGCCTCTATCTTATTCTTGTACTGTTCATATGTAAAACGCACAACGAAATCAGTGCCGGGTTGAAAAGAAGCATCACACTCGCAATAGTACTCTCCGGTCAAATCCTTTAAGGTCTGATCTGCAAACGTGTCTGTTGCATAAGGCAGCACACTAGGCCGCAGCTTGTTGAAATCCGCCTTGTTTGCCGTGATCCAGCCGTTTTCTTTTCCTGCTTTATCAAATGCATTGAAGATCGAATCAATATCGTTTTTCAAAGCTGATTTTACTTCCTGCTCCGTCAGCATCGCAACGCTCGCTTTCTTCACTGCTTGCTTTTCCTGATCCTTATCAGAAGCTCCGCTATCAGAACACGCCGATAATAGGAATAAAATAGATAAAAGCAGCGCACCCAATTTATAACTCATTGTCTCTTCTCACCCTTCTGTTCTCTCATGGTAGCTTTCTCATTTTATAGGTCTTTTGTCGGTTTGTACATTTCATTTTTACAGAAGAAGAAAGGGAGTGAAATGAGCTTACTCAACCACAACAAAACCCTGCACCTTCACCTGTTCCTCAGGCAAATCAAACTGATAAAGCATCTTCTTAGAATGGATATCAAACACACCCACATACCCGCCGATGCCCTTTTTATGCTCTTCCTGGGCGACAATATACAATAAATCCCCCTTAAACTTCGCCTCCATATAAGGGAAATTCAAGCTGTATGTGTGAAAAGAAAAATCCTCCCCATACTCCAGCAAGTTCGCCTCACCCTCTTTGTCCTCGTACGCCACGTAAAAACTGCCGCTTTCTTTGTCATAATACACAGTATCTGCATATTCAAGATCTTCAGGATACGGAATATATGTCGTTTTCCATGTCCCTTTTTCAATCACAGTCAATTCATGCTCCGAGCTCGCGACAATAAATTCCTCCGAGTCTGCGAATTGATCAGCGTACGAAGCTAAACTCAGGGTCTCAATCATTTCCTCTGTTTTTCTGTCAATCACGTAAATAGCCATGCTTTGAATGATATAAATATAGTTCTCATCACTGGCCCCCATCGTGACAAGCGAAGGTAAGGTAAGGCTATATTCCTTTTTCATTTTTTTATCATTTATGTGAATCTCATTCCCCGTCGTATCAACGTTATAGGCCTTAATAGAGACATCCTTCCCCTCATACCAAAACGCAAATGGATCTGACAACGGATGCTCTTTGATCGCATCCTTCTTTAACGTATAGTAAAAAGGCTCGTGTTCCGCTAATAATACAATGTCTATGGATTTGTACGACTTCGTTTGAATAAAAGGCACATCCGCCACCTTAAACGTGCGCCTGTTAAACCGTTCGCCTGTAGAGGTTGAAAGCAGCACGCTTTCTTTTATGAAAGGATTGGAGTAGATAAAAAAGATCCGGTCTTCTTCGGGGTGAATGGCGGAAGATTGGACAGGAATACTGTCTTTATTGCGTAACTGAACAAACAGTATGATGCATACCATTAACCCTAATAAACCAAATGTAATCCATTTTTTCTTCATCACCATGCTCCTTAAAAAATAATATAGAATACAAACTTCCAAAAAATGTGTAGCGACAATACATTTCGACCATGTTTCTGCCAATCCCTCCACGAATAAAGACACAAGCCAAATGACTCATTTTTCCACCAAAACACGTTCTCACACCCACCCCCATCCCGCCCCGTGGTAAAATTTTGATATTGAGCGAACAAAAGAAGGGAAATGGTCATGAAAGTATTTGAAGCGAAAACACTGCTTTCGGAAGCGACAGACCGTGCAAAAGAGTACAAAGAACTAAGAACGCAAATGGTCAACTTGAGAAAAGCGTTAAAAAGCGTCGCTGATCTCAGTGACAGCGAATTCTCAGGAAAAGGCGCCAGCAACATCAAAGCCTTCTACCACGACCACGTCGGCGTCACCGACCAATGGATCGACTACATCGACATGAAAATCGCATTTTTCAACAGCATCGCCGGAGCCGCCGAAGACAAAGGCCTCTCAGACGCATACATCGAAGAGTCCTTCCTGGAGCACGAACTGGCAAATGCAAATAAAAAATCAAAATCCATCATGTCCGAACAGAAAAAAGCGATGAAAGACATCCTGAACGATATCGACGACATTCTCCCGCTCGACTTGTTTTCAACAGAAACCTTCAAAGACGAGCTGGCCGATGCCAACGACAAACGCAAAAAAACACTGGAAAAATTGGACGCCTTGGACGAAGATCTGCAGACTGAATACGCCCTGTCAGAACCAAACGAACAATTCATCAAATCCGACTTCCAAAAGCTCCAAGAAGCAACGGGCAAAGGCAAAAACGCTACACCCATCCACTACAACGCCAAAGCGTACCGTGAGAGTGACATACATAAGAAAAAAGGCGACATTGAAAAGCGGACAGAGGCTTACTTGAAGATTAAGAAAGAGGAAGCGAAGGAACGTGAGATTGAAAAACTAAAAGAAAGACTGAAAAACTACGATTATGCGGATGCCGATGAATTCTACGAAATGGCAAAAACGATCGGCTATGAAAATCTGACAGCTGAACAACAGAGATACTTCACCCAAATCGAAAACACGCGTGAGCTTGAAGCTGGCTTCAAAGGGGTCGCCGTCGGCCTTTATGATTCCGGAAAAGACGCGGTCGTAGGACTATGGGATATGGTCACAGATCCGAGCGGAACCGTTGAAGCGATTACCGGAGCGATGGCTCACCCGATCAAAACGTATGAAGCCATTTCAGCGGCAATCGAAGAATCGTATCAAAAAGACATGGTGAATGGTGACACCTACTCAAGAGCAAGATGGGTGTCATATGCGGTTGGCACTGTTGTCACATCAATTGTCGGCACAAAAGGCGTAGGAGCCGTCTCAAAAACTGGCACAGCCGCCAAAGTGACGACCAAAGTCAAAACAGCAGCAAGCAAATCTGCAACAGCCCAAAAAGCCATAACAGTCTCAAAACAAACCGTTGATCACATCAAACAAAAAGTAAACACAGGCATTGAAGTATCAAAAAAACACGTCAAAACCAAGTTAAATCAAATCGGAGATCTCACACTTGCGGATATTCTCCCGTATCATCCCCGTCATGATTTAGTGCCGGCAGGCGTTCCTTACAACGCAGTCAACGGGGTCACGCTTAAAGAAGGACTGCAAAAATTCGCCAAGGTCATCCTTCCGAAACCATACGGAACGTCATCAAGCGGAAGACGAACTCCAGCGCCACATGTACCGCCGGTAACAGTCAAATACGGCGAGCATTTCGCACGATGGAGCAGAAAGAAAGTACTGAAGCCTAATATCATCTACAAAACAAAAGAAGGCTACACGTACACGACTGACAACTATGGTAGAATTACAAGTGTCAAAGCAGACTTACAGCTGGGAGAAGCAAAACGAAACCAATATGCACAAACGAATGCTGGAAAGCCCCAAGACCGAAAGCCTGACGATGACGGAGGCCATTTAATCGCCACCCAATTCAAAGGCTCAGGCCAGTTTGACAATATCGTGCCGATGAATTCTCAGATTAATAGGAGCGGCGGGAAATGGTATGAGATGGAACAGGAGTGGGCAAAGGCTCTTAAAGAAGAACCTCCCGAAACAGTTAGTGTGCAAATAGAAAATGTATATCAAGGCGATTCACTAAGACCAACTTTATTTAAAGTAAAGTATAAAGTTGGTGACGGCAGATATAAAAATATGACAATAAGAAACCAAGCAGGAGGTTGATATTATGGAGACAGAAAAAATGGGCCAATTATATCAAAAAATAGCAGAACAAATTAATGAAATGATTCCAGCAGAATGGAATAAAGTTGCTCTATACGCAGAGATTTTAGATGACTCTAGAGAAGTATACTTTTTCTTTAATACAAAAAATAGTGAAGATTTCATTTATTCGCATGATATTCCGGAACATTATCAAGTAAGTGAACAAATTTATGATGACTTGTTAATCGAACTACAAGATTTATTTGATGAACTAAGAGATGAATGGAAAGCGAATAACTCAGATGTGTGGACTAACCTTACACTCAAGCTAGAGCATACCGGAAAGTTATCAATTGACTATGATTATGATGATGTTATTGCTTCAGAACTAAACGGTACTCAACGTCAAATAGTTTGGGAATATAAACATTTAGGTTTGGTTCCTACTGGTAAGAAAAACAGGGAGTTCTTGGAACACTATCTCAATTCGGAAGAAGAATAATCTATTTTACAATAATCAAAAATAGCTCAGCCTTCGCTGCTGGGCTATTTTTTATAACTAGGATTCTCGACGATTGGAGGTGAAAAAGGAAATTAAGAAAATGCATGAATTGTACCAGATTATTTGTGAAAAATCAAATGACATCATACCTTGTGAATGGACAATAATTTATCTTTATGCAGAAGTATTAGCCGACTCTACTATGGTTCTCTTTCACTTCAAGGCATCAGAAAAACATCAACTTATTTATTCACAAGATATACCTGTCCAATACAACGTAAGTAAAGATATCTTCAAAACGTTATTAAGAGAAATTCGAGAACTTTTTAAGGAATTAAGAATTGAACACAAAAAGAATATTGATCAGGTTTGGACTAACCTTACATTGACATTGCAGAGCAAATGGTCAATTCCAACTTAATTATAATGATGACGATATTTTGTTAGATGGATACTAAAGAATTGCATTATGGGAATTCAAAACCCTTGGAATTTTGTCTGAAGACGAGGAAGGGATAGAGAATTTTTAATTACTTATCTAAATCAATAATAAAAGCTGGAGGCATCATGGAAACTGCAAAAATGTGTCAACTATATCAACAGATAGCTGAAGGCATTAACGACATCATTCTTTCTGAATGGGAAAAAGTCATTCTTTATGCAGAAATACTCAACCATTCATCTGAGGTTTTCTTTTATTTCAATCCTCCGCAAACTAAGGATTATATCTATTCTCATAATATTCCTGAACATTTTCATGTTAGTGAGGATGTTTAAGATGAATTATGATTATAATTACATGACTCATTTGAGGAATTACAAGATGAGTTCAAAGAAAATAACCAGGATGTCTGGACAAACTTGACATTTCAGCTAGAGATAAACGGAAAGTTATTAATAGAATACGATAATGAGGATGTTTTATAATCCCCCATACATAATCACACTTAGGGACATATCCTAAGAGAGAGTCGGTAAGAACTTTTCTAGAACGGGACATACAGTCTAAAAACGAACATTAGGTGATAAATGTTTTATGTTTAAACAAAATCATAACAAATTTATCGGATTTGCCTAACAAGATCGATACTTATTTCATACCAATTGATCATTTCCTGAACTAAGAGAAATAAAACATGATCTTGATTTCAACCATAATAAGTGGAGTCCTTCAATTCAAATATGGATATCAGTATTTGCTGGATGTTATAAATTGGGACTTAGTTGATAAGTTAAGGGCTTACTTACTGTAATGTAATGGACGAGGCTTTAAGTAAGAAGCGAAATAACTTTTCGATGGTAAAGATAAATTAATGAAAAAAACACTCATTAGCTTTATAAGAATTCTATAATTAATCTAATGGTATCCTTTAATTTCAAGGTAAAATCCATTCTTTATACATGGATTGTGAGGTAAATAATTTATAAATTATTTACCTCACTTCCCCACCTCAAGCACCACAGCATCTTTTATATTTCTTTCCACTTCCACAGGGACATGAATCATTTCGACCAATCTTTTTTACTCCATATTGTCTTTTATATGATAGTAAGCGTGTTTCCGCATATTTATCGGCTAATTCGATAAACTCTGATGCTCTTTCTGGTGGGATATCATCTTTACACAGATATTCAAATTCAACATTAATTAATTCCCTTTGGCTATTATAATCTAAATACAGAGCTAATCTATCGTCTTCATTTGGTCTTAACATTGTTGCTAGTACGTAATCTCTTGCTGGATCTAGCTCAAACTTAGTAACTCCATCTATATTACATATAAATGTTATTTTAGATTCCCCATGAATACTTAATGGCATAATTTTTTTTGTTTCTACTTGTCTTTTAAATAATGTCTCCATTTTTTCTTCAATTTCTATGCGTGTATCACCTTTTAAATTAAGTAAGTCACTAACAACTCTAGTGAAACCACTTCTTCGTTGTTTATCTAGTTCATCTATTATCTCTTGTAACTTTCTCGGCACTTCTTGTTGTGGTTTTTCTACTCTTTCCATCTCTTCAATCATAAGTGAAGAGAAGTAATTATCTAACTCTTCTCTATAACCATGCCAAACTTTAAAGCTACCTTTTTTTGACTCGGCTGTTTTGGTATAGAAATTGTGTTCAATATATAACCCTAAATGATCGAGTTCATCAAACACTTCTAGGTCAGGGGATTGCGAAGCTTTCACTCGTTGTTCCAAAAAGTGAAGAAATGTACTTGGTGATTCAAAGTAGTCAGCGTAAACCCTCAACTCATCAAGCGATATACTCCAAGATGGAAACTCTCCAAGTTCAATTCCAAGGGGTTTGAGTTTATCAATCCTTGCGGCAAACTCATTAAAATTATCTATAGTAACACTACATAAAGTTATATGCCTATACTCGGAGAAATTTAATTCTTTTATAGGATTATGTTCCTCATCGCATACAATAACTCTCCCCTCATTTTTTAGTGTTTCTATTAATCTACTAGCTTGTTCATGAGGTTTCTTTGCTAGATTCTCTATTGATTTAATGAATGCTTCGAAGTCAGTAGTAGGATGAGTATAACTAAATGATCCACCCTTTACTTCCACCACGAGTAATTGGTCATCAAAAATTAATATGCCATCACATTCACACCATTGGTTTTTTCCGTTATTCCCAGTCTTACTTTGGTAATAAATAGATCTATAAATATCTGAATTTGGTAATAACCTATTAAATAAATCAAAAGGTATCTGTTCAGATATTATCTTTTGTTTTTCATTCCACTCTTTTTTATACTCTGGTTTTAATCTGAATATCAACCTTTGTATCACTCTATACAAATTGTCAAAAAGACTATAATAATCGAAGCAATAGATAACGTCTTCAATACTTATAAAAGGCCGCTCTTCTATAGGCGTTCTTCTTAGTGGCCAGCCTGAAAAATCTCCATCAGAATAAAAACTTTTTTCCTCTCCAACCTCCCATGACAGGTGCTTTAACAAAGCTTTTGGCAAGCCCGTTACTTTTTCCACATCAAATAAATCATATCCCATAAAGCGTCCCTTAAAGGAATCGCTAAGATCTTTTAAACCCATTTCCACTAATAATTCATCCATTTTTTCTTGGGGGTTTTTGGATGTATCCTCAACACTTTCTCCTAATACCGGAAGAGTTTTATCCATAATAAAACTAAGATCACGGACAGTATCACTCATTCCACGCATTAAGGATATTTGTAATTTTTCCAAGCTTAAAAGAAAATCGTTAATATTTACACCAAAGAGTTCAACAAAGACTTCATCATGAGGAGATAATAATTCTAGATGATGAATAATATCATGAACTGGATACCTTTTACCTCTTACCGAAGTTCTCATTTCCTGAGCTTGAACATAAAAGAAATCATATTCCGGATTATATTCTGGGTCGGTACTCTCTAGAAATGCCGAATGTGTTATGTGATAATAACTTAAATTAGAATAAAGTTCGCTGACTTTTTTGTGGATTTCTCCCCATACTTCTGTGACGTTTTTGTTGATATTATCCCCTTTTTTCTGCTCCGTTGAAGCAATAACACTTTGTAGATAATCCACCATCCGTAAAGAAATAATTTCATCAAAACCGTAATTCACTTCAGATGTCTTACCCAACATTGCCATATAATAGTTACCATAACTTTGATGTAATAATAATAAAGGATCACAACCTGAAACTAATTCACGAATTTCAAAAACTAGTTTATCTATTTTGTTTTTTACATCTGGATATTCTTTAACTAAGTGACTTATATATTCTTGCCGCATCTCTATGTCATATTATTCCTCACAATAACCTCTTTTCCAAATGATGCTAATTCCATTGGTCCAAAGTTAGCATAGTTATCCGGTTTTAGAGTTTTAATCCTTCTTTTTTTCATAATGCTCCTCCTTAAAAAGCAACTCCTGTTTTTTTACAGAAGCTACCTTACCTCTAGTTCTTTATAAAAGATAAAAATCCTAGTTATTGTTAGTAAGTTTAAAATTAAGTTAATCAACTTCTATTGGTTATCAATGTATATATCCTCTTACTCATAATTAAGATTTAGTTATCTGAGCAAGAAAGTAATCCTTAAATCAGTCATACTATAAATTGCATATTTCTAAATAATTACACAAAATTAATATTTTTGTATCTGTGTAATAAATTAAATTTTATGATAAGCTTCTTCTGAGAATGATGTGATGATATTCCTTATACAAAACATCAAAAAACTTTAAGGAAACTGGTGAAACATGTAGAGGAGAACGGAACTCTTTTCTTGGAGAGATTGTCATACTTTATTTATTAATACTAATATTGTATTTGTATTACTCATGTTAGTCACTCATTCCTCAATTTCATTTTAATGTGAGTTACGTTGATTCTGTCTACCTTTTTGCTTTTGCTGGTTAACACTATATTAATTAACTCTATTTTCATAAGAATAATAGGCATAAATATAAAACATAATATTTCTTTACTAAAGGTAGAAGAAATATTAGATGCAATCATATAGTTCTTAACAGAGAGCAACAATCAATTATGACCCTCCCAACCCTTAAATTAATAAAAGAATGATATTGAAACTGTACTAGCCCGAGATTTTTTTAATAACATTTATCTTAAATCACTCCTTTATTATCCAAGTATCTAATGGCAGTTGTGACTAAAGAAAGGCAGCGTTTGTAAAAATAATCGTAATGTCTATTATCTTCAATATCGAGTTTTGTGGTTTCATGATGACGGATTCTAAAGTTGTTTCCGATTCTAGTAAGCTCATGAAATTCATTTTCAAATAATTCTTTAAAGACCTCATTGTTACCACTCATATTTTCAATAATTCTATTTACTGATTTTTTCTTATCTAGAGTTGGCGAATAATATGTCTTTAGTCTTTCAAAAGCATCCCAGAGTTTTTCAACAGCGATATTCAAATTCTCTTTCTCATAATACCTACTAGCTTCCTGAAGTAGTTCTTTCAGTCCTGCCTCGCCAATCGAAGCCCATGAACTATTTGTTATATGACTAGTTACCAAGCTTTCAATTTTTCCATTGTTTAACCTCAGAGAAATACTATTCAAATTAAATATTGTATTAATATCTGCCGCAAAATCACTATTACAGTACTTTTCAAAAAACTCTATTGCATCTATCACATTATAAGGCGAAGTGGACAAGACAAATTCTTTGGGGCTATCAGTTTCGACATATTTATTCTCTTTATTAAAGCATTTGGGAGTATAAAACATCTTTATATCTTGAAGAATTTCTTCACTTACTAAAACATCATATTCCCATCCCGTCTCGCTTACCTTTCTAATTCTGGAATCGTATTTCTCGAAGATTTTGTAAATTTGGTTTCTTGCTTCCCGTTTAATTTTAAATACTATTTCTTTCTGTTTTATCGCTTTCTTATTTCTTTGAGAAAAAGGAACAAACATGTCATTTTCTGCTTGATATATTCTCCAACTATACACATCACGGTTGGAGATTTTCTCGGCAGGATATAATTCATACCCATCATGCTGTAATAATTTATTTATCTCAGTAAGAAAATTCATCCAATACCCTTTTTCAATTCTAACTGCCGGATGAAATATTTCACAAATAAATCTCAAGTATATTTCATCGTTCCCATCTTTTAAATGAAACCGTTCGTCCTCAAACACCCAACAATATTGGTAATCATCATTGTTTATCGTGTGTTGCCATATATCACCTTCAGCATCTGAAAATCTATAATCAGAACTTGGCATACTTTTTAAATCATATAATCTTTTTAGAAATTCAATCTCATCCAATTGTCCGGAATAAGGATAAGTAACTTTTTTCGTTTCAAATATTTCTTCTATATCCATTCCGTTTTGAAACAAATCAAGAATATCGCGCTTTGTAATCTCGCTAATCCGGTTCACAATTACGAATCATTCCCCTTTCAATATTATCCAAAAGAAAACTACTTGCATAAAATAACTTCAGACAATAAGTTTTGTCTTCCACCATAAAGTTTATGGATACTCAAAATCTTTTTTATTCACTTTTTCAAAGCAAAGGATATTCCTATAATTAATTCACAGTATTAACTATTTTCTCACTATTTGTTTGACTTGTATAAGCAACGTTTATTCCTTTCCCCAAAACATTTGGATTGAATTAATCATCAGAGAAACATACGTGGTGAAATTCAAAATGAAGAATATCAAAACGCTCATAGATGACAACAATTTACAGATTAAAGAAATAAATAAAAAAGAGTAATGTTAGAAAAAAGTTTTCATTAAAGACAAAACGAGGACCTATCAAAGCTGATTCAGCAAATTAAGGAATCACTCAAAAACCTGTCCTAGATGAAAAAATGGTACACCAAACTTATAAATCGAACAGAAAAAAATAAAAGAAGATGGGAGTCCGAGAATCTTTTACAGGTTCTCGGATCAATATACGTCTTCTTTTTTTGCTCAATAATTCTCATGAATTCTGTGTCTAATTTGTATGTTCTTTTACTTAGTGTTGGTTATTCGTCGTTTAGTACAAGCAATGCACAACACTCCACATGATTCGTATGCGGAAACATATCCACTGGCTGCACTTCGCGCGTCGCATACCCGCCATCCTCAAGCACCCGCAAATCTCTCGCAAGCGTGCCAGGATTACAGGACACGTACACAACCCGCTTCGGTTTCATCTCTACAATCGTGCGTAGGAGGGCTTCGTCGCAGCCTTTTCTTGGTGGGTCGACGACTAGCGTATCAGCTGTAATGCCTTCTTCATACCACTTTGGAATCACGGTTTCCGCTTCCCCGACTGCAAATTCTGCGTTTGTGATGCCGTTTAATTCTGCGTTTCGCTTTGCGTCCTCAATTGCCTCCGGCACAATCTCTACACCGTACACTTTTTTCGCCTGCTTCGCCAGAAATAGAGAAATCGTTCCGATGCCGCAGTAGGCGTCGATGACGGTTTCTTCACCTTGAAGCTCCGCGTACTCAAGCGCTTTGTCGTAGAGCACTTTTGTCTGCTCCGGGTTGATCTGGTAGAACGATCTGGCGGAAATGGCGAATTTGACGTCTCCGATGAGGTCGTAGATGTATTCTTCGCCCCAGATGACGTTTGTTTCGTTGCCAAAAATGACGTTTGTTTTGTTTGGGTTGATGTTTTGCACGATTGATTTAACGTGCGGGAATTGCCCTGTGATGTCTTCGATGATCTTCGCTTTGTGCGGGAAATCGTTTGTTCTTGTGATGAAGACGATCATCATTTCTCCCGTTACCACACCGTATCTGACCATGATGTGGCGAAGCCAGCCTTTGTGGCGTTCTTCGTTGTAGGCTTTGATGCCATAGTTTGCGCAAATGTCTTTGACAGCTTGGACGGCTTCGTCGTTTTTGGATTGCTGGATCAGGCAGGCGCTCATGTCGATGATGTCATGGCTTCTTTGCTGATAGAATCCCGCGACGAGTCCGCCTTCCCGTTCTCCTACCGGCACCTGTGCTTTGTTTCTGTAGTTCCACGGGTCTTCCATGCCGAGTGTCGGATGCACGGTGACGTTTGAAAGGTCCAGCTTGCCGATGCGTTCTAAGACGTCTTTGACTTGCTTCTGTTTAAACAGGAGCTGGCCTTCGTAGGTCATGTGCTGAAGCTGGCAGCCGCCGCATTGCTTGTAAATCGGGCATGGAGCGTCGGTTCTATGCGGGCTTTCTTCCTTCAGCTCGATCAGGCGGCCGAAGGCGAACCCTTTTTTTACACGTGTCACTTTGATTTGGGCTTTTTCCTCCGGCAGGGCGTTCGGCACGAATATCGGGAATCCCTGTACCTTTGCGACGCCCGCTCCTTCGTGCGTCAAATCCTCAAATGTCACGTCATAGTATTCGTTTTTTTCTACTGGGGGTTTCATTTTCATCTATAATCACCTCTAGTTTTAAGCGAAAGAAAAACTTGGCCTATTCAAGCCAAGTTTCAGCGTGTAGGCAAACCTTCGCATTCGTTGTCAGTCCTGTGCTTCGGTGCTCACGTAAAAAGACCAGCGGCTAAAAACTAGAGCATCCTGCTCAAACGCCGCTGTCACCGCATCCTGCGGAAGTACGCTCCAATGCTCGTCCTTCCTAGACTTCAAAGGTTTTCAATCACGCTGAAAAGATGACAAAATCCTAAAACGAAAACTGTTTTAGGATTTTGTCAACATTCTGAGCTTGGCTTACAAAGCCAAGTTTTAGTCATCCAGCTGTTCCGCTTTCTCCTTCGGCATGACGACGTGAATGTGTCGATACAGATTCACGAATTCGCCCGGCAGCATGCCGCCGTACTCGCCGTCCAGGTTCAGCTGCATCTTTTCTGATACATTGACTTTCACGCGGTTCGCTTTTGTATAAATAATGTGCTGGTCGTTGATATGTTCGCCGCGAAGCGCCATCGTGGCGACCCTGATAAATTCAGCAAGGTTTGCTTTCTTTAATATCATCAAATCAAACATGCCGTCATTCAGGCTGGAATCCGGCGCGAGCTTTTCGAACCCGCCGACGGAATTTGTCAGCGTGACCAAAAACAGCATGATTTCACCTTGAAACAGCTTGCCGTCATATTCAATCTCGACTTCTGTCGGACGAAGTGAAGGCAGCATTTCCATTCCCTTTAAATAATAAGCAAGCTGGCCTAGCATTGTTTTGAGTTTGCTTGGCACGTCGTACGTCAGCTCCGTCAGGCGGCCTCCTCCGGCGATATTGATAAAATACTGGCCGTTGACCTGTCCGATATCAATCGGGCGGGCGACGCCGTTAATGACCGTATCTGCCGCTTTTAAAATATCCTCTCGCGGAATGCCGAGCGCTCTGGCGAAGTCGTTTGTTGTGCCAACTGGAATCACACCGAGTGTCGGACGGTTGTCTAAAGGCGCAAGCCCGTTGACGACCTCGTTGATCGTTCCGTCTCCGCCTGCCGCAATGATCAGGTCAAACTCACGCAATGCCGCTTCCTTGGCAGCGTGTGTAGCGTCTCCTGCGCATGTCGTGGCATGGGTGGAAGTTTCATAGCCGGCTTGTTCAAATTTTTGCAGGACCTGGGCAAGATGCTTTTTAAAAATCTCCCGTCCTGAAGTCGGATTGTATATTATGCGTGCACGTTTCATTATCTCATCATCCTACTTAAGAGTATCCGATCCATTTTTACACTAACAACCTTTAATTATACTATGAGTTAAAAAAATCGCAACAAAATGTACATAATCTTACAGGTGAAAACGCACAAAAGCCCCAGCAGAGCTGAGGCTTTTTGTTTTTTTACTCTTCTTCCGTTCCCGGTTTTTTCTTGCGGAACTTCGCCAATACTTCATATACGATTGGCACGATCAAGAGCGTCAGAAGCGTTGAACTGATTAAACCGCCGATAACCGTGACGCCGAGTCCTTTTGAAATGACCTGGCTTCCGCCTTCGAAGCCGAGCGCTAATGGAATCAAGGCGCCGATTGTCGCAATGGCTGTCATCAGGATCGGACGGAGTCGTGTAGAGCCGGCTTCCAGAAGCGCTTCTCTCGTAGACAAGCCTTCCGCTTCCTTATGAATCACGCGGTCAATTAAGACAATCGCATTCGTCACAACGATACCGATCAGCATAAGCATACCGATCATTGCGTTCAGGCTGATCGTTTCACCTGATACGTAAAGTCCAACCAGGGCACCGATGATTGTGAACGGCAATGAGAACAGGATCGCAAATGGCGCTAATGCTCCGCCGAAGGTAATCACGAGCACAAGGTAAACGATCGCTATTGCTGCCAGCATCGCTAAACCGAGCTTCGTGAAGGAATCAGCGATATCCGCTGATACACCGCCTGTGTCAATCGATACGTTATCAGGATGGTCTAGCTTATCGATTTTCTTCTGGATAGCAGCTGATACGGCTGTGACGTTGTCAGATGTAACCTCACCTGTGACATCCGCATAGACTTTTCCGTCACGTTTTGACACGGTATCTGATGTTGATCCTTCTTTCACTTTTGCCACATCGCCGATTTTGACTTCCTGGCCAGTCGCGGAAGTGATCTTTTTATTCTCTAAATCTTTCACACTCTTATACTCGTCTTTTTCTGTCTTAATGTTCACATCAAGCTCTTTGCCGTCTTTTTTCACGGTGGTGAGCGGTTCTTGCGATGTTTGTGACATTAAGGCCTGAGAAATTTGAGACGCAGTTAAACCGAGTTTACTTAGTTTTTCTTGGTCAGCGACAAATGTGTACTCATCATATGTGCTGGAAAGGCCTGAGTTTACGTTTTTCAGATCCTTTTCATCTTTCATGATTTTTTCAATGTCTTTGACCGTGTCTTTAATATCGTTTTCAGAATCGCCATACACATAGTATGTTAATTCGTTGTTATTGCCTGAAGAGCTGAAGTCCTGTGACTTCCATTCTCCGCGGTCAGATTGCTTTTGGATTTCCTTCAGAACGTTATCTTTTTCTTTATCAAAGTCAGGTGTGTCGCTTTCATATTTGATATAGAATAACGCGCCGTTAGAATCTCCTCCGGCAAGCGGGCTGCCAGAGCCTAATGAATACTGAACCGTATCGACATGCTTGCGGTCAAGCAGGATTTTTTCCGCTTTTTCAGCTTCATTTTCGGCTTCTTTTTTCGTTTCACCCGGTTCTGGGCTGTATGTGAGCTGCATCGTTTTTTCTTCCTCGGACGGCAGGTAGCTGGCACCGATTAACGGTACGAGGAACAAGCTTCCAAGGAGCATCAGAACAGCGATGATAGACGTGATCCATTTGTGGCTCAGCGCCCAGTTCAATACTTTTTTATAGATGTTTGCAAGTCTGCCTGGTTTGTGTTCTTTCGCTTTAATCGGCGCACCGGTTAATGATTTTTTGAACAGGCTGTGTGCGAGCATCGGCACAAGCGTGATTGAAATCACCAGGGATGCGGCAAGCGCAAAAACAATCGTTAAGGCAAACGGAATAAACAATTCACCGATTTGTCCGCCAACAAGTGCGAGCGGCAGGAATACCGCGATTGTCACGATCGTCGATGACATGATCGGTTTAAACATTTCCTTCGTCGCTTCACGAACCAATGCTTTTCCGCGGAGCGGCTCATCTTTGAGTCTCATGCGGCGGTAAATGTTCTCGATGACAACGATGGAGTCATCGACTACACGTCCGATGGCAACGGTCATTGCGCCGAGCGTCATAATATTCAATGTGATATCAAGCTGCTGCAGCACAAGGAGTGCGATCAGCAATGATAATGGAATTGAAACAACAGAAATTAATGTTGATTTGATATCTCTTAAGAATAAGAGAATAATCACAATCGCAAAAATAGCACCGAAGATGGCTTTGCTTAACATCGTGTCAACTGACTGTGTGATCGGCTCCGCCATGTCGAGAGTTGCGCTGTAATTGAAGCCTTTATGGTCTTCTTTGAACTTCTTCAGCTCAGCTTTGACATTGTCGGCAACCTCCACCGTATTCGCATCGTTTGCTTTGACGATATTGATGCCGATGCTGTCTTTGCCATTTGTGCGTGAAACAGATTCAGCTTTTTTCACATCTTTAATTGTGGCAATGTCAGAAAGCTTGACCGTCGGCACTGCTGTGCTTGCGCTTTGCTGCGCCTGCGCTGCCGCTTGTGCGCTTTGGGCTGCCTGTGCACTCTGCGCCGCCGCTTGAGATGTTGCACTGCTGCCTGCACTTGAAGCTGATGCCGTCGGGATTCTCATATTCTTCAAATCTTTAATTGTTTCAATATCGCCGCTGACGACGACAGATTTTTCTTCATTTCCGAATGTGTACAATCCAAGCGGAGTTGTCACATCTGAACCTTGAATCACTTTCTTCACAGTATCTTCATCAAGGCCGTATTCCTTCAGTTTGTCTTCTTTGAAAGAGAATTCAACCTCTTCCACCTGCTGGCCCGATACTTGGACGGACGCAACGCCTTCTATGCCTTCAAGCTTAGAAACGAGGCTGTCCTCCACTTGTTTCGTCAGCTCTTGCAGGTTATCTTTATCACTGGACACACTTAACGTCAGAATCGGGAATGAGTTCAAGCTGTAGCGTGAAATCTCCGGATCCTTCGCGTCATCAGGCAGGTTGACGTTTTCTAACGCTTCAGCTGCTTCTGTTTTCGCTTTGTCCATATCTTTCTCATAATCATATTCAATCATGACCGACGATGCGTTTTCATAGGACGTCGACGTCACAACGCTGACACCGTCCAAGTTCTGTACGGCTTGTTCAACCGGTTTGGTCACTTCATCAGCCACTTGGCTTGGTGTCGCACCCGGATATGTCGTGCTGATCGTCAAGTAAGGCATGTTCACGTCAGGAATAGACTCTTGCTTCATATTCATACCCGCATACAAGCCGGCTGCCGTTACAATAATCGTCATCAGCCATACGGCGAATTTGTTTTTCAGAACGAAATTAATAACGTGATTCATCATATCCTCCATTACATTTTTTATTGACTGACTGGTCATTCTATATAATACTAAACGTTATAACGCAACAACGTCAACTCATATACCAGAAAATTTTACTAAATTTTTCAAGGATTAAGGGGAAGCACGTCATGAATGAAAAAAAAGAGAGAATCATAAAAACCAGCATTCGTTTATTTGCGAAAAAAGGATTCGCAGCTACGACGATCCAAGAAATCGCCAGTGAATGCGGCATTTCGAAGGGCGCTTTTTATTTGCACTTCAAATCGAAAGAAGCGCTGCTGTTATCTGCCTGTGAATATTATATCGGTATGTCTATGAACAAAATGAAAAATATAGAAGAAGATCTCGCAGGAAAGCCGCCTAAAGAAGTTTTGAAAAAACAAATTGGCGCTCAATTTGAGGATTTTCGTGATCATAAAGATTTTATCGTTCTTTTGCTTACCGAAAATATCATTCCGGAAAATCAAGAAATCAAGCAATACTTTTACAAAGTAACCATGGAGACGGATAAGCTGTACCGGAACGCCTTGCTGGTATCCTATGGCGAAGGAATCGAGCGGTATGTCGCAGATCTGTCCATCATGGCAAGAGGCATTGTGCATTCTTATATGAACGTGATGGTATTTAACGGTGAGCTTAATATCGATGCAGAAGAAATCTCAGCCTTTATTATTGAGAGACTGGATGATCTTGTACAGGGGCTGAGCCGTTCTGCACTCAATCCGATTGTGTCAAAAGACATTTTCAACCCGATGCCTGCGGGGAAGGACCAGCTGCTTGAGGACATTCAGAAAGTGAAAGAAAACAGCACGCTGCCCGAGGATATCACCGTGTCACTTGATGTTATCGAGGAAGAATTGACTCAGGATAAACCGCGCAAGCCGATTATTAAAGGCATGCTGTCCAATTTGACCGGAACCAACGACAAAGAAGTTGAAAGGCTTCGTGCCCTCATCTCTGTCTTTATCTCAATTTGACCATAAAAAAGCAGCCTCTAAGGGCTGCTTTTTTATTAGCGTTTTTTAATTTCTTCAAGCAGAATTTTGTTGACCATCGGCGGGTTGGCTTGTCCTTTGGACGCTTTCATAATCTGTCCGACTAGGAAGCCGATCGCGCGGTCTTTTCCGTTTTTAAAGTCTTCGATTGATTGAGGATTGTTGTCAAGTGCCTCAGTGACAAGCTTCAGAAGCACGCCTTCGTCAGAAATCTGAACAAGGCCTTTCTCTTTCACAATCTTCTCAGCGTCGCCGCCTTTTTCAATCAATTCTTTAAACACTTTCTTCGCGATCTTAGAAGAAATGGTTCCTTTTTCAATCAATTTGATCATGCCGGCAAGGCCTTCAGGTGTCAGGGCAACGTCGGCAAGCTCTTTTTGCTCAGCGTTTAGGTAAGCTGACACTTCACCCATCAGCCAGTTAGACGCTTGTTTGGCTTCAGCGCCTTTTTGAACGGTTTCTTCGAAGAAATCAGCCATTTCTTTTGTCAGCGTCAGAACCATCGCGTCATATGCAGGCAAGCCAAGCTCTTCGATATAACGCTTGCGGCGCTCATCCGGAAGCTCGGGAATGCTTGCTTTTACGCGTTCCTTCCATTCATCATCAATGTAGAGCTCGACTAGATCCGGCTCTGGGAAGTAACGGTAGTCGTCAGATCCCTCTTTGACACGCATAAGAATGGTTTTCTTCGTTGCTTCATCATAACGGCGAGTTTCTTGCTGGATGACGCCGCCGGAAAGAAGAACCTGCTCTTGGCGTTTTTCTTCATGCTCAAGGCCTTTTTGAACAAACGCAAAGGAGTTCAAGTTTTTCAATTCTGTTTTTGTGCCGAATTCCTCTTGGCCGATCGGACGAAGAGAGATATTGGCGTCACAGCGAAGTGAGCCTTCTTCCATTTTACAGTCAGAAACGCCTGTATACTGGATGATGGATTTCAGCTTTTCAAGATACGCGTACGCTTCTTCCGGCGTGCGGATGTCCGGCTCTGATACGATCTCAACAAGCGGCGTTCCTTGGCGGTTGAAGTCAACAAGGGAATAGCCGTCGCCCGTATGCGTCAGTTTTCCGGCATCCTCTTCAAGATGAAGGCGCGTGATGCCGATGCGTTTTGTTTTGCCGCCGACTTCAATTTCGATCCAGCCGTTTTCGCCGATTGGCTTATCAAATTGAGAAATCTGATACGCTTTCGGGTTATCAGGATAGAAATAGTTTTTGCGGTCAAACTTCGTATCCGTTGCGATCTCACAGTTGAGCGCCATAGCGGCTTTCATTGCGAATTCAACGGCTTCTTTGTTCAGAACAGGCAGGACGCCCGGATATCCGAGGTCAATAACGCTTGTCTGCGTATTCGCCTCCGCGCCGAATGGCGTTGGAGAGCTTGAGAAAATTTTTGATTTTGTTTTTAACTCAACGTGGACTTCAAGTCCGATTACCGTTTCAAAGTTCAATTCTTTTCACCCCTTACAGTTCAGGTTTTGCTTTATGATGGTCTGTCGCTTGTTCAAATGCATGAGCAACGCGGTATACAGTGCTTTCGTCAAAGTGTTTTCCGATGATTTGCAGGCCGAGCGGAAGTCCGTCTGCTAATCCGCATGGCACGCTGATTCCCGGTACGCCGGCAAGGTTGACCGGAATCGTTAAGATATCGTTTGCGTACATTGTGAGCGGATCCTTCGTGTTTTCACCGATTTTAAACGCAGGTGTCGGTGTAGTCGGTCCAACAATAACATCATATTTTTCAAATACGTCCTCGAAATCCTTCTTAATCAACGTACGCACTTTTTGCGCTTTTTTGTAGTACGCATCGTAGTAGCCTGAACTTAAAGCAAACGTTCCAAGCATGATGCGGCGTTTGACTTCATTTCCAAAACCTTCAGCGCGCGTTTGCTTGTAAAGGTCGATCAGGTTATCCGCGTTGTCTGTGCGGTAGCCGTAGCGGATGCCGTCAAAGCGTGCAAGGTTCGCTGACGCTTCAGAAGATGACAGCAGATAATATGTCGCAAGCGCGTATTTACTGTGCGGAAGAGACACTTCTTCCCATGTAGCGCCGAGGCCTTCAAGAACTTTTAGCGCTGCCAGGACAGATTCTCTCGCTTCTTTGCCGACACCTTCACCAAGGTATTCTTTCGGAACGGCGATTTTCAGTCCCTTGATGTCGCCAGTTAATGAAGAAAGAAAATCAGGCACGTCCACATTTGCACTCGTGGAGTCCATTTTGTCTACGCCGGAAATCGCTTGAAGTAAAAACGCGTTATCCTCAACCGTACGTGTAATCGGCCCGATTTGGTCTAATGAAGACGCAAATGCGACCAGGCCGTAACGAGATACACGTCCGTATGTAGGTTTTAATCCGACAACGCCGCAGAAAGATGCCGGCTGACGGATGGAGCCGCCTGTGTCAGATCCAAGAGAAAACGGAACTTCTCCCGCAGCAACCGCAGCCGCAGATCCGCCGCTTGAACCGCCGGGAACTGTATCCAGGTTCCAAGGGTTTTTCGTCAGCTTGTAAGCAGAGTTTTCGGTAGATGACCCCATGGCGAATTCGTCCATGTTCAGTTTTCCGATTGTGACCGCTTCAGCGTCTTGAAGGCGCTGAACGACAGTAGCGTCATAGATCGGGTCAAAGTTTTCGAGAATTTTGCTGGAGCATGTTGTGCGCAGCCCTTTTGTTACGATATTATCTTTCACGCCGATCGGCATACCGAAAAGAAGACCGTGCTCAGAACGGCCGTCAACCGCCTCATCAAGCTCCTTCGCGTATGCGCGCGCTCTTTCTTCATCTAATGCCAAAAAGGCTTGTACCTTATCATCAACCGCTTGGATGCGTTTATAAGATTCGTCAACCAGATCAGAAATCTTAATTTCTTTTTTATGTATGAGCTGTTTTAATTCTGTGATTTTATGATCAAATAATGACATTCTTGTGTCCCTCCTTTAGTCCAGAATTGATGGCACACGAATATAGCCGTCTTTATGGTCAGGCGCATTTTTCATGACATCCTCAACCGGAAGACCTTTACCCGCTTCATCTTCTCTCATGACATTTTTCATTTTCAGCACGTGAGTTGTAGGCTCCACATTGTCTGTGTTAACCTCATTAAGCTCCTCGGCAAATGAAATGATACTGTCGAGCTGTTCAGTGAACATTTTTGCTTCTTCTTCAGTAATCGCAAGTCTTGCAAGGTGCGCAACGTGCTTTACTTCTTCTATTGAAATTCGTGACATATGATCCACCTCCACATATTTCTCCGTTAAGTCATATAATACTGATCATATCAAAAACAAGCCCTTTAAAGCAACAAAACGCCTTAAGACAGGCCTGTGTTTTCGAAACAATACCCTATATATTTTATACTAAAATGAGGAGAAGGAGAAACGAAATATTTTTCTGAATATTTTTACTTTAATTATTTTTTGAAAGCGTTTTATTCTTTATTCCCTTCTAGGTTTGTAACGGTATTTCTCGCTCATGATCAAGGTTTCATCGCTTGAATGGCCGGGAATACTTTGTTAGGTTAAGTTACCAAGTGCACCCGCAAAAGAATTTCTTTTGATTTGCACTTACGCCAGGCTGCTTAACTGGCACCATCAATTTGAGAGGTGATGCAACATTATTAGAAATGAAGAGAGGGTAAAACGTGAGTATTGAAATTATTATATCTTTAGGAATTTACTTTATTGCCATGCTGTTAATCGGCTGGTATGCATTCAAGAAAACCACTGACATCAATGATTACATGCTTGGAGGAAGAGGCCTCGGACCATTCGTTACTGCTTTGTCTGCCGGTGCGGCCGATATGAGCGGATGGATGCTGATGGGTGTTCCCGGCGCGATGTTTGCGACAGGGCTGTCCACCTTATGGCTTGCTTTAGGTCTTACAATCGGGGCGTACTCAAATTACTTGCTGCTGGCTCCAAGGCTGCGTGCTTATACGGAAGCGGCGGATGATGCGATTACGATTCCTGATTTCTTTGATAAACGATTCCAGCATTCTTCATCACTGCTGAAAATCGTATCTGCATTGATCATCATGATCTTTTTCACATTGTATACCTCTTCCGGTATGGTATCTGGCGGACGGCTGTTTGAATCTGCTTTTGGTGCGGATTACAAATTAGGCTTGTTTCTGACCACTGCAGTTGTCGTGTTATACACACTGTTTGGCGGTTTCCTTGCTGTCAGTCTGACTGACTTCGTGCAGGGTGCGATCATGTTTGCAGCACTAGTGCTTGTGCCGATCGTTGCTTTTACCCATGTGGGCGGCGTTGCTCCGACTTTCCATGAAATCGACGCTGTTAATCCACATTTATTGGATATTTTTAAAGGCGCGAGCGTCATTAGCATTATTTCCTATTTAGCCTGGGGGTTGGGCTACTACGGCCAGCCTCATATCATCGTCCGATTTATGGCCATTAAAGACATTAAAGATTTAAAACCTGCACGCCGAATCGGTATGAGCTGGATGATCATTACAGTTCTAGGTTCCGTGCTGACGGGTTTAATCGGTGTTGCATACGCCCATAAATTCGGAGTTGCTGTAAAGGATCCGGAGATGATTTTCATTATCTTCTCTAAAATCTTGTTCCACCCATTAATTACAGGGTTCTTATTGTCAGCTATTTTGGCTGCCATCATGAGTTCGATTTCCTCACAGCTCTTAGTCACAGCAAGTGCTGTAACAGAGGATTTATACCGGTCATTTTTCAGACGAAAAGCTTCTGATAAAGAATTGGTCATGATCGGGCGTTTGTCCGTCTTAGTCATTGCCGTTATCGCGGTACTCTTATCATTGAACCCGAACAGCACCATTCTTGATTTGGTCGGATACGCTTGGGCCGGCTTCGGTTCAGCTTTCGGGCCAGCGATTCTGCTCAGTCTGTATTGGAAGCGAATGAACGAATGGGGCGCGCTTGCTGCCATGATTGTCGGGGCTGCGACCGTGTTGATCTGGATTACAACCGGCCTGGCAAAATCAACCGGTGTGTACGAAATCATCCCTGGGTTTATTCTCAGTATGATTGCCGGCATCATTGTCAGCATGATCACAAAACGTCCTGCAAAAGCCTCTTACCGATTATTCGGTGTCATGGAAAAGCTGTTAAAACGCAAAAAGTAAGCAATAAGCCATCAAGCGCAGCTTGGTGGCTTTTGTGCTCTTGTTTTGCTATAAATACTGTGAGAAAATCATATTTATTTAAAAACACCTTAGAGAAGGGGGAAGTTGCTGTTGAGCTGGTATATTGATCCTGATATTTTATTGAAATTGGGCATTGCCACATTGATTGGCATGGTCATCGGGCTTGAACGCGAATTAAAAAATAAGCCGCTCGGATTAAAAACCTGTATCGTCATCGCAGTCAGCTCATGCATGCTGACGATCGTCAGTATTAATGCGGCATATCATTTCCCTAAATACTACCGCATCATGATGGATCCGCTTCGTCTGCCGGCACAAATCATCTCCGGCGTCGGGTTTATCGGCGCCGGTGTCATCCTGCGAAAAAGCAATGATGTCATTTCCGGCCTGACGACATCGGCCATGATCTGGGGGGCAGCGGGGCTCGGGCTGGCTACGGGAGCCGGTTTTTATAAAGAAGCGTTTGCCAGTCTTCTGTTCATCCTGATCAGTGTGGAATTTCTCCCATGGGTGGTCAGAAAAATCGGCCCCGACCGCCTGCAGGAAAAAGACATCCGCATCAGAATGTCACTTTCTGATAAAGACAAAATGACAGAGATTTTAAAAGAAATGAAAAGAAGAGATATCAAAGCACACTCCGTTCGGATCGACGACCTGGGCGAAAAGGATTTTCCAATTATGGAAGTGAAGGTCCGCGTCCATAAAAACAGATACACGACCGATGTCTACTATGACATTAAAGCCATTGAAGGCGTAGTCGGCGTGAAGTGTGATACATTATAAAAGCCAATGGGACTGGAATCCCATTGGCTTTTTCTATCTACACCAGTGCTGAAAAATCAAATGCTGTAATCGGCGTGCCATTCTCTATATCTCTTCTGAAACCGGCCAGCATTTCTTTTTCCTCTTCTCCTATTGTGTTAAGGTCAAACATCTGATGCAGCAATCCGTAAATCAGCATATGGCGAAGGCGGAGGAAATCAGGTATTATCATCAGCCATGCAGGATCAAGCTCATTTTCCTCCCAGTACCCTTTCATAAAATGCGTCATAAATTTTTCTGTAAACGCAGCTTTATCATCATATGGCACAACAGGATACCACAGGACATTGTAGAGAAGAATGCTAATATCGTTAACAAACCAGTTGTAGCCGATATCATCAAAATCAAATGCCGTGATTTTGCCATGATCCCAGTTAAAATTGCCGTGGTGCAGATCCGCATGTACCAAGCCGTAGCTGTCCTGGCTTTTCGGGAGCCTCCGCAGTTCATTCATCAAAGAATCGGCTTGCTGAAACACCTTTATCTGATCTTCAGGCACATATTTTCTCAGCTTTAATTGCTCCTCTTCATCCCATTCCTGTCTTTTGAAAGCGGGATTGCTCAATTTGTAGCTTTTTGTCAGGCTGTGCATGCTGCCTGTGTATCTGCCAAGCTCATAAAATAGCGTTTCATTCCAGTCCGATTCATCCACTTTTTGCCCTGGCGCTTTCTCATACACTCTCAATAAAAATGACCCGCCGTTTCCGTCCGGCACTGCTTCTACGTCTTTTCCGTTCAGCGACGGGAGCGGTTTGGCTACTGAAATTCCCCCTATTGCAAGGTGACGGAGCCATTCCATCTCTCCCATTATATAATCAGAAGATCTCCGAATCGTATGGGTAATCTTTAAAATATAAGGTTGATTGTCTTTCATACATTCATATACATAGTTTTCCGCATCAGCCAGAAAACGCACCTGATCTTTTGAGAAACCGTATCTCGCTGCAGCTTCTGCCAAAACCTGCTCTTCATGAAATATTTTTTTGATATCTTTATGCACGTCTAACATCCTTTCATTGCTATAGATTTGATAATGATTGTTTTCACACGATTTCCAGCATCAACATACCTCCCCTTGATTTGTGTTTCGGCAGAAGCGGAAATATTTTCCCTTTTCCTGTTAATTGTAACATAAAAACCCTTGTGCCAATATGGCACAAGGGTTTTCTATCAGTCATAAATGTGAACAGTCGGCTCTTTATCTCCAGCATTGCGGATAATGACCGCTTCCTGTCCGTCTGAGGACGTGATATTGACTTCGACATCAACTGAGCTCTTAGAGTAGTAGTCCATCACTTCACCCGTTAAGAACTGGGTAAACGCGACAACTTCACTTTTTCCGTAGAATTGCATTGGTATGTCAATCTTCATTTTCTTCATTTCATCATTATCATACAGCGCTGTACCGACAACGCCTGTATAGTTCGGGAAATATTCTTCAATTGAATTTTTGAACCGCTTAAAGACCTCGGTGTCATCCGGGTATTTTTCTGCTGTGGTTGTATCCGCCGGATAGAATACATATTTTTCATTGATGTCATCCCAATTTGAGATATCAGTAGAGCCTGCTTTGACCTCTGTTTTGGCGATGAAGTTCCCCGGCACAATCGATGTTTTTGACGCCTGCTTATAAAGCGCGACGGTAATCGGCACATTCTTCAAATTATCCTTTTTACGGAGGCGGTTAATAACCTCCTGTGCAATTTTTTCTCCCTGCTGGCGAAGCGTGCTGTCTTTAATCTCCACTTCTTTTTGCGGGTCGCCAGTTTTTTCACGATAGTAATACACGGAGTTTAACGCCAGTCCGATCATGACGCCGCCAAGCTGGATAGAATTCTTGTCTTTTCTGACTAAATAATCGTGCTCAAGCATGGAGGCTAAATAAATCGGGCTGCTTTCATTCTTTTCTTCTGTTGAACCAGAACTCGGGAGCGCCGGGTTCAAGCCTTCATTTTTGAAGTTTTTATCTTCTTTTTCGGCTTTTTTCAAATCAGAGCCCGTTTTTTTCCGGGCCAGCCAGCTTAATACTGTATCCTCATCTAAATATTGTCCTTCTTGGAACAGATAATCGTCAGTCGAGAAAGAATCTTGGGCAAGACGCATCAGCCCTGTTTCAAATTCGTCAATGTCCAGCCTTGTGTTCAGCTGTTCCGTTGTTAAGCCGCGCGCTTTGCCTGCCTTAAACGGCAGCACCATTTTGTAATAGGAGTCAGAGATATTATATTTCGGGACAATCGCTTTTTCTGACGATTTCGCCGTCTTTTGCGTAATCTCTTCCTCCTTCTCCCCCCCGAAACCTGACGAGCAGGCAGACAGCATTAATACTGCCGCCGTTGCCGCCAATGCCAACGTCTTTTTCAATAGAAAACACTCCTCTTATTTCTTTAGCTCTCCCATTAACTGTTCTTCATTCCACACTTCAATGTTCAGCTCTTGTGCTTTTGTCAGCTTGCTTCCCGCCGCTTCTCCGGCGATGACCAAGTCTGTGTTTTTGCTGACGCTTCCAGTCAGCTTTCCGCCCAGCGCTTCAATTTGCGCTTTGGCTTCGTTTCTTGACAGCTCTTCCAGCTTTCCTGTCAGAACAATTGTTTTACCGGCAAAGTAAGAATCGCTGTCCTCTGCTTTTACTTTTTTCGGGCCTTTGTAGAGTGTGTTTACGCCCAGCTCCTGAAGTTCATTCAAGAGTTCAAGCATTTCTTCTTTATGAAAATAGGTGATCACAGCATCAGCCATTTTTTCACCGATTTCATCTACCGCGAGAAGTTCCTCTTTTGAGGCTTTTTTCAGGTTCTCCAAGCTTTCAAAATGCATGGCAAGCGTCTTTGTAGCCTTTGATCCGATAAAACGGATGCCAAGCCCAAACAGCAAACGCTCTAACGAATTTTCTTTTGATTTTTGGATAGAGCTGATCAGGTTTTCAGTGGACTTTTCACCCATGCGCTCGAGCTGGATGACTCGTTCCTTCGTCAGCTTATATAAATCTGCCACATTGCGGACAAGGTTTTCCTCAAACAGCTGTGTGATCACTCGTTCGCCGAGCCCGTCAATGTTCATGGCATTGCGAGAAACGAAATGGATCAGCCCTTCCCGGATTTGCGCCGGACATTCAGGATTTATGCAGCGAAGCGCCACTTCTCCTTCGATCCGGACGAGCTCACTGCCGCATTCAGGACATTCCGTCGGCATGCTGAATTCCTTTTCTTCTCCTGTGCGCTGTTCAACGAGGACATTCACAACTTCCGGGATGATATCCCCCGCTTTTTTGACGACAACCTTATCCAAAATCCGAATGTCCTTCTCTTTAATTAAATCTTCGTTATGAAGGGATGCTCTTGAGACCGTTGTGCCGGCAACTTTTACCGGCTCAAGAATCGCGGTCGGCGTGATCACACCCGTTCTGCCGACATTTAATTCGATATCAAGAAGCTTCGTCACGACCTCTTCAGCAGGAAACTTATACGCGATGGCCCAGCGCGGGCTTTTCGCCGTAAAACCGAGCTCCTCCTGTTGATCGAGGGAATCGACTTTAATGACAATGCCGTCTATTTCATACGGCAGGTCAGCGCGCTTCGCCTGAAGCTCATCGATCAGCGTAATGACTTCTTCTATGTCGCCGCATTTTTTTCGTTCCTGATTCGTTTTAAATCCGAGTTCGTCGAGAAAATCAAGCCCTTGGCTTTGCGTCTCCACACCCATCTCGTCAAGCTCCGCTATACTGTAGACGAAGATATCGAGGTTTCGTTTCGCTGCAATTTTCGGGTCGAGCTGCCTGAGTGATCCCGCCGCGGCATTTCGCGGATTGGCGAACGGTTCTTCCTCATTTTTAATTCGTTCCTCATTAAGAGCTTCAAACGAACGCTTCGGCATATACGCCTCGCCGCGCACTTCGATTGACAGCTCACGGTTCATTTTGAGCGGGATATTGCGGATCGTCTTCAGATTCTCCGTAATATCCTCTCCCGTCGTTCCGTCACCTCTTGTGGCCCCTCTGACAAAATAGCCGTCTTCATAACGGAGAGAAACAGCAAGACCGTCTATTTTCAGCTCCACATTATACGCCACATCGTCGCCGACGGCTTGGCGCACACGGCGGTCGAAATCACGAAGATCATCAGCATTAAAGGCGTTGCCCAGACTGAGCATCGGTGTGCCGTGGGTGACTTTCTGAAACGCTTCAAGCACAGCTCCGCCGACGCGCTGCGTAGGAGAGTCAGGCGTTCTGAGGTCTGGGTGCTCCTCCTCAATCGCAATCAGCTCCTGCATCAATCTGTCGTATTCGGCATCTGGGACGCTCGGTTCATCTAAGGTGTAATATTCATAGCTATACTTGTTGATGGTGCGGCGCAGTTCTTCTGCCCGCTGCTTCGCTGTTTCTTTGTCCATCTGCTTCTTCCTTTCCTCTCTTCAATTACTGCTTTTCAATAGGAGCAAATGCTGCTAACAGGCGTTTCACGCCGACAGGGCTCGGGAAGGCAATATCGAGCTCCGTCCCTTCTCCCTCGCCTTTCACGCTGACAACAGTTCCTGTTCCCCATTTTTTATGGCCCGCCTTATCTCCGACTGCCCAGTTCAAGGTGTCGCCGCCTGTTTTGCTGGCGTAGGATACCGGGCGTGAAACAGGGCCGCGTCTCGGCTGCATTTTTCTCGCAGACGTCGCTCTTGTTTCTTTTTTCTCATTTAGGTTTTCCAATAAATCATCCGGTATTTCAGCAATGAAGCGAGATTCCGGGTTCATATTTGTCCGGCCAAACAAGGTGCGCATTTTAGCATTGGTCAGATAAAGCTCCTGTTCCGCCCTTGTAATCCCAACGTACGCAAGGCGGCGTTCTTCTTCCATTTCCGCTTCCTCCATGAGTGAACGGCTGTGCGGGAAGACGCCTTCTTCAAGCCCCATCAAGAAAACAACCGGGAACTCCAGTCCTTTCGCGGCGTGCAGTGTCATCAGCGTGATTGCATCCTTGCCGCCTGACTCTTCCTCCTTCTGATCGAGCTGATCAATATCTGCGATTAACGCCAAGTCTGTCAGGAACGCAACGAGTGTCTTGTCTTCACTTTTCTGTTCAAAGTTTTTCGTAACAGACAGGAACTCGTCGATATTTTCTAAACGGCTTTGGGCTTCGATCGATTTCTCAGCCTTCAGCATTTCTCTGTATTCCGTCTTATCAAGAATTTCTTCTGTCAGCTCTGTAATGGATAAGTAATCCTGCATATTGGTCAGGTTTTCAATCATCTGTCTAAAGCTGTCAAGCGCGTTTGCCGCTTTGGCACTGACGCCGATAAAATCAACCTGCTGAATCGCTTGGAAAAATGACAAGCCGTTTATGGCCGCATACGAAGCGATTTTTTCAAGTGATGTCGCGCCGACTCCGCGCTTCGGCACATTGACAATGCGCGTGAAACTGATATCGTCATCCGGATTGGATACGAGGCGCAGGTACGCAAGAATGTCTTTAATTTCTTTTCTGTCATAGAACTTTGTGCCGCCGACAATGTTATAGTTCAAGCCCGCTTTGAGAAGCGTTTCCTCGATCACACGGGACTGCGCGTTTGTCCGGTATAATATGGCGATATCAGACAGCTTCCGCTTGCCTGAGCTGTGAAGCTGATGAATTTTACCGGCCACAAACTGTCCTTCACCGAATTCATTATCACCGCTATAATAGGAAATTTTGATGCCTTCATCGTTTTCCGTCCACAAATTTTTCGGTTTGCGGTTAGAGTTGTTTTTAATGACCTCGTTTGCCGCGCGCAAAATCCGTTTCGTTGAACGATAGTTTTGTTCTAGCAAAATCACGCTTGCATTCGGATAATCTTTTTCAAATGAAAGGATGTTGGTGATATCCGCGCCGCGCCATCTGTAGATTGACTGATCTGAATCCCCCACAACGCAAAGGTTCTGGAAACGCTCGGCAAGCTGCTTAACGAGCATGTATTGCGCCCTGTTCGTATCCTGATACTCATCAACATGGATGTACTGGAATTTGCGCTGATAAAATTCAAGTACTTCCGGCACTCGGTCAAACAGTTTAATCGTCGTCATAATCAAATCGTCAAAATCGAGCGACTGGTTTTTCAATAGCTTCTTCTGATAATCAGCATATACATCGCTGACCACCTGATCGTAGTAGCCGCCGGCAACTTTAGAGAATTCCTCCGGTTCGGTCAATTCGTTTTTCGCACTGCTGATCGTACCGAGGATGCTTCTCGGGTCAAACTTCTTCGGATCAAGATTGCGCTCCTTCAAAATCCCCTTGATCACTGAAAGCTGGTCAGCCGTATCAAGAATGGAGAAATTTCGGTTGATCCCAATCCGGTCGATATCTCTGCGCAAGATCCGCACGCACATGCTGTGGAATGTGGAAATCCAGATATCGTCCGCGCCGGGTCCGAGGATGCTTTCCACACGTTCTTTCATTTCGCGTGCCGCTTTATTTGTAAATGTGATTGCCAGAATGTTCCACGGCGCCACATGCTTTTCTGCCATTAAATAAGCAATTCTATGTGTCAGGACACGCGTCTTTCCGCTTCCCGCTCCCGCCATCAGCAAAAGAGGCCCGTCCGTTGTTTTGACAGCTTCCTGCTGAACGGGGTTTAAACCGCTTAG
>NZ_JBVYHZ010000002.1:0-31084 GCF_056033885.1 Bacillus sp. FAU18 | reverse complement strand
TAAAATTTACTCAAAAACTCGTATTCGCTTAAATATATCGTTTTCCTTCTTTTTGTCAATCTCTCATACCAGTTAACATGACGATAAAGCAGGGGGGGATTAAAGTGTGTCAAAGATAGTGTCGTCCCATGGCGGCTCTACAAAAAACTGAATATTTATGTAGTCCTTCAAAGTTGATATCTTATTTTGAGATGTCTTGCATCTTAATTTTGAATGATATATAGGAGAACTTCATGTAAAATAAAGCTTAGAAGAATACATCACATTCAAGAGTAAAAAAATCTATAAGACGTACAGATCAATATTCGGTTTTACAGTTAGATATTAAGGCTGAAACGGAGGAACATGTAATGCGAAGTGAGCAGGAAATGATGGACATTTTCTTGGACTTTGCTTTGAACGATGAGAGAATCCGATTGGTCACTTTGGAAGGGTCGCGTACAAACAGAAATATCCCTCCTGACAACTTCCAAGATTATGACATCTCGTATTTTGTAACTGATGTAGATTCTTTTAAAGAAAATGATCAGTGGCTCGAAATCTTTGGGAAGCGCATTATGATGCAAAAACCAGAAGATATGGAGCTTTTTCCTCCCGAATTAGGTAATTGGTTTTCATACATCATTCTTTTTGAGGATGGCAACAAATTAGATCTAACCCTTATTCCAATTCGTGAAGCAGAAGATTATTTTGCTAATAACGATGGTTTGGTTCAGGTCTTGCTCGATAAGGATTCGTTCATCAACTATAAAGTGACCCCAAATGATCGCCAATACTGGATGAAAAAACCGACTGCAAGGGAATTTGATGATTGCTGTAATGAGTTCTGGATGGTTTCGACTTACGTAGTAAAAGGACTAGCAAGAAATGAAATCCTTTTTGCCATTGACCATTTAAATGAAATTGTACGTCCTAATTTATTGAGAATGATGGCCTGGCATATCGCATCTCAGAAAGGGTATTCATTTAGTATGGGGAAGAACTATAAATTTATGAAACGGTACCTTTCAAATAAAGAATGGGAGGAACTCATGTCTACATATTCTGTGAATGGGTATCAGGAAATGTGGAAGTCTTTATTTACTTGCTATGCATTATTTAGAAAGTATTCAAAAGCTGTATCAGAAAGTCTTGCATATCAGTATCCTGATTACGATGAAGGCATCACTAAGTATACGGAAGGTATTTATTGCTCAGTAAAGTGATAAGAATATAGGATTGTCTTCATATGATATTTGATTCTCGCTGACAATGGAGACCAAGGAGTCACCATGTTTGTAAAAAGATGCGTAAATCATTACGTTTAAGAATGTCTACGCATTTTACTATGATTATTCTTGTCCAAAATTTTTGTTCTTTTTAACGAAAAGAGGCATTATAATTAACCTATAGGTACATTGAAAAAACAAAAGAATAAAAAGGAGGATTTTTGTGTTTCAAACCTTAGACCATTTTTTGAAATCTTGGGAGTTCGAAGCAGATGCTACACAGAAACTATTAAATAGTCTAACTGATGAATCACTTAAACAAGAAATAACTTCACAAAATTGGACTCTAGGCCGTATTGCTTGGCATACTGTTGCTGCCATTCGCATCATTACCTCAAACACAGACTTAACGTTCCATGCCCCAGCTGAAGATTATCCTGTTCCAACTTCAGCTCAGTTTATAGCTGACAGCTATCATCAAGCCAGTAATGCATTTGTACAGGCATTAAAAACCCAATGGACTGACCATACACTTCAAGAATGTATCAACTTTATCGGACAACAATTGCCTAATGGTTCACTTTTGATGTTTTTAATTCAACATCAAAATCACCATCGAGGACAAATGACTGTTCTTATGAGACAAGCAGGTTTAACTGTTCCAGGTATTTATGGTCCAGCAAAAGAAGAATGGGCAAAATTTGGTTTGGAAGCCCCGAAAATGTAATCAACCTTTTTATAAAAAAGTTACGCTATGACAACATATAAGAAGATGTTTTGATCTATCTTTTTTCAAAACATGTTCTTTTTTTGTTCGTTTACCAATGATAAGAACATATTCGAATCATTTTTATTCCAAACACTTCAAATGACAACGTTCTTCCGCTTTATTGTTGGCCTATTCCCAACGATGTAAGTATAATTTTTAATGCTGTCAAATCTTCTAGATACACATATCTATAGATTCCTCTCTAACAAAACCCCCACTTTTTCTGCCATCACTCGAGGTGGGTAAGGCATTTCGTTTTTCAACCACCATTCGACTAATCCTACGTATGCATTTGCAACAAATTCAGCAACGATCTATGGTTCAGAAATTCCAATGAAACATTCAGGTGTTGCTCAATTTGGAATAGAAGCAGCTGCGCCAAAAGGAGAAAGAGTCTAGCTGAGTTGCAACAAATGGATATAAGAGAGGAACGTCTTCTCAAAAGGGAAGGCAGATTATTACTGTAATTCATACAATGAGTAAAGCCTCCCAGCGATAAGCGAGGTCAACATTCAGCTTTTATGGTATATTCATTACTTCGTTCGACAAATTCTGCAAATTGTAGACAACTTCCTGATTATTTGGATAATTAACTGGATAGGAGGGGAAAAGTTGTCATATTTCATTATACTTATCATCGTTCTATTAATCGGAGCATTGGTAACAGCAGCAGTCGGTATCATCTCTTCAAAAGTAGAGGTAATCTCGCCGAAAACTACAATAGAATCTAAAGAGGAAGAACAGAAAAGTTTTTATACGCTGAAATAAAGCAGAGAAAGAGCATCTCCTACGGGGGTGTTTTTTATAGAGGAGTTGGAAAAACTGAATCAGACTAATTTACTTTTAAGATTCACCCTTGAAATCGCTGCACTAATCTCCTTAGGGGTGTTTGCTTGGATAAGCTTTAATGGTTATTTTAAATATGTTTTAACTTTGGTTTTACCTATTGCAGTTATGATTGTCTGGTCTGTATTTGCAGTACCTAATGATCCTAGTCGAAGTGGACAAACTGTAATAGCTGTAAAAGGGATAACAAGGTTAGTTATTGAATTATTGATCTTTGCAATGGCTGTTGCAGCGCTTTATTTTAGTCATTTAAAACCAGTTGGTATTGTCTTTTTATGTCTAATAATACTCCACTACATCTTTTCAGCTGAGCGTATCAAATGGCTTCTAAATCAATAGTTTCTAATTTCGGCACTCGTTATTAGAGTGCTTTTTATCATTCTCTGTAGAGCCAGTGATTCTCAGATTAGATTATTGAAGGTTAACGGCTTGGGCACAGTTGCAGTTTAGAACGCATTTTCCAATAAAGAGGGCGCTTATTTGAAATTCATCATTAAACAATTGTACAAAAGTAAAATTTGTATTTAAAATGTAGTAATAAATAGAAATTCTACGTAGGAGGCTATCTTGTGGAAGAAAAGAAAAAAGCTTTAATCATTGTGGATGTGCAAAAAGCCTTTGATGATAAAAAATGGGGGGAACGAAATAACGTAAAGGCGGAAGAAAACATTAGTAAAATACTAAAATTATGGAGAGAAAAAGGATGGACAGTCATATACATACAACACACTTCTGATAAACCTCATTCTTTATTCCATCCAAAGAATGAAGGGTTTGCGATAAAGGAAATAGTTAAGCCTATGGATGAAGAAGTCATTATAACCAAGACAGTAAATAGCAGCTTTATTGGAACGAATTTAGAAGAATTCTTAAAATTAAATGAAATAACAACTGTAGTCATAACTGGTTTAACCACGCCTCACTGTGTATCAACAACCACAAGAATGAGTGGTAATTTAGGGTTTGATACATACCTGATTTCAGATGCAACAGCAGCCTTCGGAATGAGAGACCAAAATGATACATATTATGATGCGGCGACTATTCATAATATATCTCTAGCTACATTGCATGATGAATTTGCCACAATATTGACAACTGATCAATTAATAAATGATTTTATAAAAACTCACTGATGAAAAACATTTTGCACAGTAAAACGGCAGGCGCCTTTCCAATAGGAAGGGCGCTTTAATTCGCCTGCTTTACTTGCTCAAAGGAGATGTATCAATGTTTCTTTATCGACAAGCAAGGGCAGATGAATGAAGCAAAGTGGCAAAGCTATTCCATGAATCTTTCAATCAATATCCTTTTATGGATTTACTCGTAAAACGCGAAAAAAAGATCATTCATTTATTTTTCAAATGCATAAAGTACTGACAAGAGCATATTTTAAAAAGCATTTCTTTTTTGTTGACATTCAGAATGGTGAAATTGTTGTTGCCGCTCTATTAAAAACATCGTGATAAACCCGACATTAACTTGATCGATTATATAGCAGCAGGGGGGGAACATTAATCAAAATGAGGCTAAAAAAATCTTCCAAATCCTTAAAAGAGCCGGCATGGTATTTAGAAGTATTAGGAGTTTCGCCATTTTATCAAGGAAAGAGTTTGGGCAGCAAAATGATTAATGACTGTCTGATATCTTTTATTTCAAAATGCGGGGGCGGCATTTTGGCACTTATCATGAATAATGATCTCAATAGATCATTTTACAAATCGTACTGATTTTATATTTAAAGATTAACATAACCTTTCATAAAGATGGAGGTCGAATGAATGTCTTCAAAAGAAAAAAATAGTGTAACCATTTTGACGGAAAGTCAATTGTCTTCGAGAGCATTTAAAGATGAAGCGTATGAATTTTATAAAGAATTGCGAAAATCACAGCCTCTCTACCCATTATCTTTAGGAGCTCTGGGGAAAGGCTGGCTCATATCGAGATATGATGATGCAATACATTTATTAAAGAATGAAAAATTAAAGAAAAACTATGAAAATGTAATAACCGCAAAAGAAGAGAACCGTCCTGTTCTGTTGAAGAATGAAGAGCCTTTAACAAAGCATATGCTTAATTCAGATCCCCCGGATCACAATCGTTTGCGAACTCTTGTTCAGAAAGCATTTACTCATCGGATGATTCTGCAGTTGGAAGACAAAATCCAACATATAGCAGATTCTTTATTGGATAAAGTACAACCCAACAAACTCATGAACCTAGTAGACGATTATGCGTTTCCTTTGCCGATTATCGTGATAAGTGAAATGCTTGGCATTCCCCTAGAAGATCGTCAAAAATTCAGAGTGTGGTCGCAAGCAATTATTGATTTTTCAGATGCCCCTGAAAGACTTCAGGAGAATGACCACTTGTTGGGAGAATTTGTTGAATATCTGGAATCCTTAGTTCGCAAAAAAAGGAGCGAACCTTCAGGAGATTTAATCAGTGCATTAATTCAAGCGGAAAGTGAAGGCGCACAATTAAGTACAGAAGAATTGTACTCGATGATTATGCTGCTTATCGTTGCAGGTCATGAAACAACCGTAAACTTAATCACCAATATGACATATGCTCTGATGTGTCACGGTGATCAATTTGAAAAGCTCCGCCAGCAGCCGGACCTGATGAATTCAGCCATAGAAGAAGCATTGCGGTTTCACAGCCCTGTTGAGTTAACGACTATTCGCTGGACGGCTGAACCGTTTATACTGCATGGGCAGGAGATTAAACGGAAAGACGTGATCATCATTTCTTTAGCATCAGCAAACCGTGATGAAAAGATATTTCCAAATGCCGACATATTTGATATTGAAAGAAAGAACAACCGCCATATTGCTTTTGGCCATGGCAATCATTTTTGCCTTGGTGCACAGCTAGCCCGTTTAGAAGCAAAGATTGCGATTTCCACCTTATTACTCCGCTGTCCAAATATACAGTTAAAAGGCGAAAAGGAACAAATGAAATGGAAAGGGAATTTTCTGATGAGAGCACTAGAAGAACTGCCGCTTAGTTTTTAATTTTTGGGGGATATGTGATTTTCAAACATATCTCGTTTTACTCCACAATTAGATTAAACGATAGTAAAAGCTGTAACATAAAAATTTGATATGATAGCTTTTCAAAAACAAAGTTTAGCATTATTTATGCCTACCGGGCATGAAAATGTCTTGCAAACACCAATAGTTTCCCCCTATCGGTGTTTTTTATTTGTTTTCAGCCTCATTTGGACAAACAGCTGTTACATAGAAAACGTTTGTTAAGATAAAATAATGGAGGGCATAGTTTCTGATGAGAAAAATAATGATAGATGGAAAAGACTTTGAAAATATAGAAGTTTTACATGATGTTTTAAAAGATAAACTAGACTTCCCAAACTACTATGGGAGAAATTTAGACGCTTTATGGGATTGTCTGACAGGGTGGGGGATTTGCCGCTCACTTTAGTCTTGATACATTTTGAGTTCAGCAATACATTTTTAGGTTCATACGCTGATGATGTATTAGAAGTTTTACAAGAGGCTCAAGAGGAACTAAAGGACGAGTTTAAAATAATAATAGAGTAGACCTTCTTTTCTGATTTTTTGGAATTGAATACATAGGCCAGCAATAGATATTCCATGTTATTCCTAGGAGGGACATGCATTTTTTTATTGTGGTTTACATAATTCTCCCATGACTTCTTTCTGATGTAAGTTAATTTAATTATGAGTTAATCGAGAGTAATTTTATTCTGTAAATAATCATTTAAAAGGATTTAAATTTAAATAATATTTGATTAACGAATAAAAATTCGTTATGATTTAAATCATATGAAATATAATTCTATTGAAGGTATTGGGGGTTATGAAATGGGTATTACGCTTGACGAAACTGATAAGGCCATTTTAAGAGAATTGCAGGAAGATGCTTCAATATCAAATTTAAATTTATCTAAGAAAATTGGGCTTTCACCATCAGCTTGCCTTGCAAGAACAAAGAACCTATTAGAAGCAGGTATAATTAAAAAGTTTACGACTATTGTTGATGAGAAAAAACTTGGAATCGAAGTCACAGCACTAGCTCTCATCAACTTATCACCTTTAAATAGGGAGACAATTCATTCATTTTTAGAGGATATAAACAAATTCCCACAGGTTCAAGAATGCTACACACTTACAGGAAGCCATGACTATATGCTTAAGATTGTGGCGAAGGACATGGAGAGTTATCGGAATTTTATCATTGATTCATTAATGCAGAACCCTGCTATTAGTGGAGTTGACACAAGCATAGTCATGAGTACAGAAAAAAGAACTGTCAGTGTGCCAATTGATGAAATGTAGGAGGTTGTTGATTTGAATAAAAATAAAGAATCGTTACATTTAAGCTCTCCTGCTATAAACACTCATATGAATAAGAGAAGTCAAATATGGGCTGCATTTCGTTCTGCATTCCCATATACAATTCCGATTTTTGCGGGGTTTTTGTTTTTGGGGATAGCTTATGGAATCTTTATGCATTCTTTGGGATTTAGCGCAATCTATCCAATCATCATGAGTTTTATGATATTTGCGGGCTCAATGGAGTTTGTTGCAGCGAATTTTTTACTTGGTGTGTTCAACCCTATGAATGCTCTTTTTTTGACGTTAATGGTCAATGCCCGGCATTTGTTTTATGGAATTTCCATGCTGGATAAGTACAGGGGGACTGGAAAGAAAAAGCTTTATCTGATTTTCGGAATGTGCGATGAATCATTTTCTATTAATTATACCGCTAATGTTCCGGCGAATGTTGACAAGGGCTGGTTTATGTTTTTTGTGACACTGCTTAATCATTTATATTGGGTCGCGGGGGCAGCGATAGGAGGTATTTTTGGGTCGTACGTGAAGTTTAATACCGAAGGGCTTGATTTTGTGATGACTGCTCTGTTTATTGTGATATTCATAGAACAATGGATGAAAGAAAAAAAGCATTACAGTGCTCTCACAGGGCTTGGACTTTCAGTAGCCAGTCTTATCCTTTTTGGCGGAAACCAATTTATTATTCCTGCTATGCTCGCCATTTTAGGGGTACTGACTGTTCTGAGAAAACCATTGGAGAAAGCTGAGGTTTCCGTATGACGATGACTATGATGCAGCAAATGATCACCATTGCAATGGTCGTGCTTGGAACAATGCTGACACGGTTCCTTCCATTCATGATTTTCCCGTCTGGCAAACCGACACCGAAATATGTACAGTATCTTGGCAAAGTACTGCCATCAGCGGTAATTGGGCTTTTGGTCATTTATTGTTTAAAAGATGTGAGTCTACTTTCTGGAAGTCATGGCATTCCTGAATTGGTTGGAGCAGCTGCAGTTGTACTGCTTCACTTGTGGAAGAAAAATATGCTTCTTTCCATAGCGGGGGGAACCGTTGTTTATATGGTTTTGGTGCAATTGGTTTTTTAACCGATATCGGAAACTATCAAAATGATCATGCTTTTTATTGAACTTGATAAAAATATATAAACTGACACAAGCTTATTTTGGAATCAACACTGTGCCAGTGCAAATAGCATCTGTAATGTTTCCTGGCTATTCAAGAAGTGTCTACTTTAATCGGAGGATGTATAATGTCAAAAAAAGTGTCTGCTTCCTATATCATCATTATAGGATTAATGCTATTTGCATTGTTTTTTGGAGCAGGAAATCTCATTTTTCCGCCTATGCTTGGTCAAATGGCTGGAAAAAATGTATGGATCGCTAATGCAGGTTTCTTAGTGACCGGAGTTGGATTGCCATTACTGGCTATAACAGCATTTGTTTTTTCGGGTAAACAAAACTTACAGTCGTTAGCCAGCCGTGTTCACCCGGTGTTTGGCATTGTATTTACGACGATTCTCTATTTGGCAATCGGGCCTTTTTTCGCTATCCCGAGATCAGGAAACGTATCGTTTGAAATTGGGGTAAAACCTTTTTTATCAAATGATGCAGGCCCTGTCTCATTGATCATATTTACAATATTATTTTTCGCATTGGCATGCTTGTTATCACTTAATCCTTCAAAAATCATTGATATAGTTGGAAAATTTTTGACGCCAATTAAGCTGACATTTATCGGATTGCTTGTAGTGGTAGCTCTTATTCGCCCAATTGGAACCATTCAAGCACCATCAAAAGGGTACACATCACAAGCGTTTTTTAAAGGATTTCAGGAAGGATACCTCACTCTGGATGCCCTTGTAGCATTTGTTTTTGGAATTATCATTGTGAATGCATTGAAAGAACAAGGAGCTTCTACCAAAAAACAGCTGATGGTTGTTTGTGCAAAAGCAGCCGCGATTGCAGCTGTACTCTTAGCAGTTATGTATACAGCCCTTTCCTATATGGGGGCTTCCAGCGTTGAAGAACTGGGGATTTTAGAAAATGGAGCAGAGGTTTTGGCTAAGGTTTCATCCTATTATTTTGGATCTTATGGTTCAATCTTATTGGGCTTAATGATTACAGTGGCGTGTCTGACGACAAGTGTCGGACTGATCACAGCGTGTTCTTCATTTTTTCATGAATTATTTCCGAACATTTCTTATAAAAAAATTGCTGTCGTTTTATCAGTGTTTAGTACGCTTGTCGCAAATATAGGATTAACCCAGCTCATTAAGGTGTCAATGCCTGTCTTACTGACGATGTATCCTATCGCGATTTCCTTAATATTTTTAACGTTTTTGCATTCTGTATTTAAAGGGAAGACAGAAGTGTATCAAGGCAGTTTATTATTCGCATTCATCATCAGCTTATTTGACGGTTTGAAGGAGGCGGGAATAAAAATTGAAGTTGTGAATCATATTTTCACTCAGATTCTTCCTATGTATAACATAGGGCTGGGGTGGCTCATTCCAGCTATTGCAGGCGGAATATGCGGCTATATACTGAGTATATTCCGAGCAAAAACAAGTTGATCAATCAACAGAAGCAATATCACTCATATCTGCAGGAAGGACAAAGTGCTTGTTCGCCGGTTGCATTGCTTATTAAATGTGTTCAACCAAATTTACAATCATCCTTCCTCTTGCTTCGCCTCTTCGTAAGGTAGGAAGAACATCCGGTAATTGATCAAGGAGTTTACAACCACGAATACTATTCGAAATACGAGAAAGACCTCTCCCTAGCAAAGGCGTTAAACCCAAACGTATTAATAGCTTTGGAAATTACAATGAGCCGTTAACTGTAGAGAGGGGTGGTCCTGTTCGGCTTGTTGTTTCCCGCTATTATGGAACTAATTCTACAAAATGGCTGACTCATTTGACTGTTTCAGGTTCCCGAAGCAACAGTGCTTTCACTGCCAAATATTATGTTGACTGAGAAGTAGTAGATGGACAACTAAAAGAGTCACCGGTATGGGCTGTTAGCCCAAACAGTATTATTGTACATCCGCAGAATGGACAATTGGTTAAACTCGAAGAGATTGATATTTTCGGTTGGACATGGGCAGAACATCCAATTGTAACAGTTGAAGTATCCACTGATGGAGGAGAGAGTTGGAAAGAAGCTCAAGTTAAAGGTCGTAAGAGTGTTGAGTGGCAGAAATTCTCTTTCCGTCGGCACCCGAAATCTGTAGGTGAATATTTAATAGTTGTGAGAGCGATTGACTCTTTAGGAAATAGTTAGCCTTTAACTTCAAGACGCAACCAAGTGTCTAGGGCAATGATCTTCGTTCAAAATTCTTTGAATGAGGAAAATCTACATTCTAATGTCGACTAGGTTTCACAATTCAGAGCAAAATCACGAAGAAAAAGCAAACTACATACCGAAGTTTGCTTTTTTGCTCTATACAAACAATGAGATGCGCCTATATTTTTATATCAGACAACTGATCAGAGGTATTTTGAGGCGAAGCCTGCCTTCCATTCATTTATTTACGATTAATCTGGCCTCTTTACCTGAAAATGATCCCTCATATGCGTTAAAAAAGCAGATAAAGCAGGGGTAATTAAAGTGTCTTTCCGCCTTATAAACATGGTTGATACGAAAGAATATTTGTCAGAGATAGTGTGGCTGCGGATGCGGCCTTCTTTTTCATGCGAAGCAATGATTGAACGAGGCAGCAGTGAAATCCCCAAGCCGGCGCTTACACAGCCAATGATCGCTTCAAGTATGCCAAATTCCATTAATTTTATAGGTAATAAACCTTCTTCTTGCAGGATATGATTGAGCTTTGCTCTGTAAGAGCATCCTTCACGGAATACAAGCATTGTTTGTGTTTGAACATCCTGAATGGAAGAAATCACAGGGTGTGAAGCGCTTGTAACAAGAACCATCTCTTCATCCAATACCTTTTCTTGAACTAAATCAGGGTGTTCAATAGGCCCTGAAATAAAAGCGCCGTTTAACTCATAATGTAAAACTGCTTGTATTTGTTGTTCCGTAGGACCGGTTACTAGGTTCAAATCAACATTTGGATAGAGGTTATTATAATGTGCAAGGAGTTGAGGAAGCCAAACTGCAGCTGTTGTTTCCATTGATCCTATACGCAGTGGCCCAGAAGGCGCGGATGATTCGCCCATGGCTGCTCTAGCTTCTTCAATCGTATGTAGAATTTTCTCTGAGTAAGAAACAAGAATTTGCCCTGGGGGAGTAAGTGTGATTCCACGACTATGGCGATAGAATAATTTTGTCTGTAAATCGTTTTCTAGTTGTTGTATCTTATTCGTTACATTCGATTGTGCATAATTTAAAGTCTGAGCAGCCTTGGAAATACTGCCTTCACGAGCAGTAGTGAGAAAAACCTGTAACAACTGAATATTCATGTAGTCCTCCATAGTTGATATCTGATTTTGAGATGTCTTCCATCTTAATTTTGAATTATATATGATAGCAGAGCTTCATGTAAACTAAAGCTTAGAAGAATAAATGATTTCTAGAGTAAGTGATAAGGTTATTTCAAAAAATGGTTAATTACTCGAAGTTGATTCTGTATATTGCCTATGGAAATACACATCATAACATAGGCTTGACTAACAACAGAATGAAGGGGTTATTGGAAAATTATTTTATTCTAATGTAGTAAGAATAAAAATGAACACATTTTATAGCAGCTGCTTGGAAATAGCTGACACATAACGAATGAAATTAAAAAGACTGTTGTAGTAGAAGGAGGAAATTTTATGCCATTACTTCGCTTTGACTTAATAGAAGGGCGAGATCAATCAAGTTTGAAAAAACTTTTAGATGTCGCTCACAATGTTGTAGTAGAGGCTTTTGATGTACCTCAACAAGACCGTTATCAAATTGTTCATGAACATCCAGAAAATCATATGATTATTGAGGATACTGGGTTAGGATTTAACCGAACTAAAAATCTTGTTGTTCTTTCAGTTACAAGTAAATCCCGACCAAAAGAGAAGAAACAAAAATTTTACAGGCTGTTAGCCGAAAGACTGGAATCGGAGTGTGGTATCGCATCAACTGATTTAATTGTATCTATTGTTGAAAATGATAATGCTGACTGGAGTTTTGGACTTGGTGAGGCCCAATTTTTAACAGGTAAATTGTAGTTGAATACTACTTTCAAATGCTTGATTGAAGAAAAGGATAGAGAAACTAGGTTAGCGGAGCAAACCATGGGTTCGCTCCGCTTTTTTATGTTTATAAGAGAATAATTAAGGAGGTATTGTGGATTTCTATAAAAAATATTTTGACATTTCAGTAAAGAGCAGATATATTTATATATGAACACATGCTCATATATAAATATTGTTTGCACCATGTTAGAATGCTTCATAACAGATTTGAAATAATAAATACATATGTATCAATAAACTTTAGTTAAGGAGGAGTTTTTTATGGGGCACAATCATAGTCACAATCATAATGAAGGAGCAAATAAAAAGGTTTTATTGATCTCTTTTATCATGATTACAGGTTATATGATTATAGAAGCTATAGGTGGATTTTTAACAAATAGTCTGGCGCTTTTATCTGATGCAGGCCATATGCTGAGTGATTCAATTTCATTAATGGTTGCCCTGATTGCTTTTACATTAGCTGAAAAAAAGGCAAATCACAATAAGACATTCGGCTATAAACGATTTGAGATTCTTGCAGCTGTGATAAACGGTGCTGCCTTAATTCTTATTTCTCTTTATATCATTTATGAAGCAATCGAACGCTTCTCTAATCCACCAGAAGTAGCAACAACCGGCATGCTTACAATTAGTATCATCGGGTTAGTTGTGAATCTATTGGTCGCTTGGATTATGATGAGTGGCGGAGATACAAAGAATAATCTGAATATAAGAGGAGCTTATTTACATGTAATAAGCGATATGCTCGGCTCTGTAGGTGCCATTTTAGCAGCCATACTTATCATCTTCTTTGGATGGGGCTGGGCAGACCCATTGGCTAGTATCATTGTGGCTATTCTTGTTCTAAGAAGCGGTTACAATGTGACTAAAGATTCCATTCACATCTTAATGGAAGGAACTCCAGAAAATATCGATGTCTCTGATATCATTCGAACAATTGAAGGGACAGAGGGAATTCAAAACATTCATGATTTACACATATGGTCTATCACAAGCGGATTGAATGCTCTTTCTTGCCACGCAGTTGTTGACGATCAACTGACCATTTCAGAAAGTGAAAATATTTTACGCAAAATTGAACATGAACTTGAGCATAAAGGCATTACGCACGTAACCATTCAAATGGAAACCGAAGCGCATAATCACGACAATGCGATCCTTTGTCAGGCCAAAATGGAGAAGCCGCGTGACCACCATCACCATTAAATTTTTTATCTAACTTTATAGTGAGGAGATCAACTAGCATTTTGCAGATTCTGTCTACTGACAATTTGAAATTGGCGGGGGGATAATGTGTACGACACTATAGTAATCGGGGCTGGTCAAGCAGGGATCTCGATAGGATATTATCTTAAGCAGTCCGATCAAAAGTTTATTATTTTGGATAAAAGTCATGAGGTGGGGGAGAGCTGGAAAGATCGGTATGACTCATTAGTTTTATTTACTTCTCGAATGTATAGCTCTTTGCCTGGAATGCATCTTGAAGGAGAAAAACATGGATTTCCTTCAAAAAATGAAATTGTTGCTTATCTAAAGAAGTACGTTAAAAAATTTGAAATTCCAATCCAATTACGGACAGAAGTAATAAGTGTCCTAAAAATAAAGAATCATTTCTTAATAAAAACAAATCGGGAAGAATATCAAACGAAGAATCTTGTCATTGCTACAGGTCCTTTTCATACCCCTAATATTCCACCAATATCAAAGGATTTAGCTGATGATATTAATCAACTACACTCATCACAATATAAGAATTCAAAACAATTGGCATATGGAAATGTACTAGTAGTTGGTGGTGGGAATAGTGGTGCTCAGATAGCTGTTGAATTATCCAAAGAAAGAGTTACATATTTAGCCTCTAGTAATAAACTAGTTTATTTCCCTTTAATGATCGGAAAAAGAAGCATCTTTTGGTGGTTTGATAAATTAGGAGTTTTAAATATAAGTCATACATCAATAGTAGGCAAATTCATTCAAAAGAAAGGTGATCCAATATTTGGGCATGAATTAAAACATGCAATAAAACAGAAGGAGATCATCTTAAAAAAAAGAGTCATTGCCGGAAAGCAAAATGAAATCATTTTTAAAGATTCATCTACATTAGAAGTAAACAATATTATTTGGGCTACGGGTTTTAGGAATCCCCTATGTTGGATAAATATAAAAGGTGTTTTGAATAAAGAAGGCCGAATCATACATCATAGAGGTGTTTCACCTGTAGAAGGATTGTACTTTATAGGTTTGCCTTGGCAGCATAAGCGAGGATCAGCGTTGCTTCAAGGCGTAGGAAATGATGCTGAATACATTGTAAAACAAATGAACGGTGAATAAACGAAGCAGAGCAGTAACTCACATGTTTACTGCTCTATTTTATTGTGAATAAGGGTAGCGAAGTGGAGATGCGCTTTCTCTTTTATTTAAGAAGGTAGAACATAGAAAGAGAAAAATCACTTTAAGACATACTCATATTTTTATGTTCAACAATGGTCTTAAGGAGGCTGCGCATTGAATTTGTCAGGTACGCATCTTTATGGCGTATAAAGATTGTTGAGATACAGCTATCTTTCTCAGGCAATGGGTGACAATAAACCTTACCTTGTGCAGCTAGATGCATAACAGCAGATTCGGGTACCACTGTTATACCGAGTCCAAGTGCAACACTATTTAAGATTGTCTCCAGGATGTTAAATTCCATCATTCTGTTTGGGAGCACACCTTCATCTTTGAGCCATTGTTCAAGCCTAGACCGATACCCGCACCCCTGATTAAAAACAAGAATCGGAGTCGTTGAAAAATCCTCTATATTAAACGTTTTGTTACTGGTTACAAGAGTAAGTTTTTCAGTATAAACATCATACTGTTCCAGAATAGAATGTTTCAAAGGGCCTGAAATAAAAGCTCCGTCTAATTCGTGATTCATGACCTTTTTAATAAGTTCCTCTGTTAGACCAGCCTGCAATGATAAATCCACATTAGGATACTTTTTATAATAGGAAGCTATGATGGTCGGCAGTATCCTCACTGTTTCCACTGTACCGATTTTTAATATTCCAGACGGTATATCAGTATCTAGAAAGACTTGCTCCAGTTCTTCAACATCTTTCAAAATTTTGTTAACGTATTCAATCATTTTTCGGCCCTCTGGGCTTAGTGAAACCCCTTTTTTATGGCGATTGAAAAGAGGTGTTTTGAGCTCATTCTCTAATTGCTTAATCCGCGCAGTTACATTAGATTGTACATAATTTAACTCTTTTGCAGCACCGGTAATACTCTCGTGATGGGCTACGCATTTGAAAATTTGTAAGTCTCGCAGTTCCATGAAGATCCCCCCTTCATTAAAGTATCATTATCAATGATGTTTTTCATCACTTTTGTTCATTTTACTTGATGCTTACTTCTTTTTATAATTCTCATTGTAATTTTAAAGAAAAGGAGGGGAATTCAATGAAAAAAAGTCAATTATTCATTGGTGCCCTTACATGTTTAGTGGCAAGTATGTCTTGGGGCGCGATGTTTCCAGTTGCAGATCATGCATTAGAATTTATTGATCCGTTTTATTTTTCATTTATTCGCTACGGTGTGGTAACGATTATGTTAGTGATTTTATTATTGGTGAGAGAAGGAAAAAAATCATTTCATTTAGAGGGTAAAGCAAAATGGATCATTTTATTTGGGGTGATGGCGTTTACTGTATACAATGTTCTTATTTTTTTAGGTCAAAGGTTGATGGGGAAGTCTGGAATTATGACAGCATCCATTGCCGAGGCACTCATGCCGATGCTTTCAATTGTTATTCTATGGGGATATAAACATGTGAAACCTAAAAAATACACAATGATCAGTATATTGATTGCCTTTTTGGGGGCTTCGATGGTCATAACCAAAGGTAATATAAGTTTCTTTTTTTCATTAGGGGATCATCTATTCTCGCTACTCTTTATATTCATTGGTGTTTTAGGATGGGTTGTCTACACAATGGGGGGACAGTTATTCCAAGAGTGGTCCACACTTCGTTATTCAACATTGACATGTTTATTCGGCACAGCTATAACAGGAATCATGACAGCTATACTTACCGCGCAAGGTTACGTGTCGGTACCGAGTATTAAAGTGATTGCAGCAATTAAGTATGATTTTTTATTTATGATTACTTTACCAGGTATCATAGCGCTCCTTGGTTGGAACTATGGCATTAAAATCCTATCATCCATTAATGGGATTTTATTTATTAACTTTGTCCCCATTACTACATTGTTAATCATGGTGATCAAAGGATATAACATAACTGCATTTGATATAGTAGGAACACTGTTTGTGATTATTGGACTCATTTTAAATAACATATATCAGCGTAAGGAAGATTATAAGCAGGTATTACAAAAAGAAAAAACAAATTTGACTATCACTTAAACGGTGGGGGATTTAAAATGTTTGAAGGTTTATTGTTTTTTATTTCAGCTGGAATTGTCTGTGAACTTGCTGCAATTAATAGAAATGGCCGCAAAAATATAAAGCAACAGGCGGAATTGATTCAAATTTTAAAAGAAAACCTTAATAAAGACATTAAATAAATCAAGACGGTTGGATATTATTGAAACACACCAGAAAATTCAGGTGTGTTTTTATTTTGCTTTTTATTTTAAGTCTTAAAACGTCACCAATCGCTAGTTGAATACTATGGGAACCACTCTCCATACGGAAAAGATGATTATTTACATCATTCAGAGTTGATTTTAGGTTCTTTTGAACTTATAATGTTACATATACCGTTTTTTGTTTATTCAGAAAAAACAGACGTTATAAAAATAAAGGAAAATATTTACATCGGAGGTGTACGCCTTACTAGGTAAGGCAAATCATTGACAACCATTAACCTTATCATCTTTACTCTTTTAATTGTCTTGACAGCATTTTTTGTTGCGACTGAATTTGCGATAGTAAAGATCAGGTCATCAAAAATTGACCAACTCATATTAGAGGGAAAAAAAGGTGCCGTATCAGCCAAAAAGGTCATTACTCATTTGGACGAATATTTGTCAGCTTGTCAATTAGGGATCACGGTTACAGCGTTGGGAATTGGCTGGGTTGGAGAATCGACTTTTGAAGTGATTTTGCACCCCTTATTTGTTCATTTTCATGTAAGTGAAACAGTCTCACATGTATTGATCTTAGTGATTGCTTTTGTGATGGCGACTTTTTTGCATGTTGTAGTTGGAGAACTTGCTCCTAAAACACTCGCTATCCAAAAAGCGGAAACCATCACTCTTTTGACTGCAAAGCCAATTATTTGGTTTTACCGCATCCTGTTCCCTTTTATATGGTTTTTAAATGGTTCAGCCCGGTTTATAGTAGGACTCTTCGGTTTGAAACCTGCATCAGAACATGAACTTGCTCATTCTGAAGAAGAACTGCGCATCTTACTGTCTGAAAGCTATAAGAGCGGTGAAATCAATAAAAATGAGTTGAAATATGTAAATAATATTTTTGAATTTGATGAAAGAATCGCCAAAGAAATTATGATTCCGAGAAGAGAGATCGTAGCGATTTCTAGTGAGGATTCTTATGAAACTATTGTTAAGACCATTAAGACAGAGAGCTATACAAGGTACCCCGTCCTAAATGGAGATAAAGATTCAATCATTGGTTTTATCAATGCTAAAGAGTTCTTGTCAGCTTATATTGACACAGACCAGAAGATAAAAGAGAATTTCAAGTTAGAAAATCATATCAACCCTGTTATCCATGTTATTGAATCCGTTCCAATTCATGATTTATTGGTAAAAATGCAAAAAGAGCGAACACACATCGCTATTCTTGTTGATGAATATGGCGGCACTTCAGGTTTAGTCACTGCTGAAGATATTCTTGAAGAAATTGTTGGGGAAATCAGAGATGAATTTGATAAAGATGAAGTGCCTGATATTAGAAAAGTAAATGATAATCACTATATCTTAGATTCGAAAGTGCTCATTGAGGATGTAAATGATTTATTGGGAACGACGTTAGCAAGTGACGAAGTGGATACAATAGGCGGCTGGTTTATGACTCAACAAATAGACGCTGCAGTTGGGTCCGTTATAGAAGCCGATGGGTATATTTTTAAAGTGCACAAAACAGTTGGCCGACATATTAATTATTTAGAAATTGTCCGGAAAAAAGAATAACATCTGGATAAAACACATGAGATTTTGACTAATAAGATGCTTAAAGCCTGAGATGAAAATTTCATCCAGGCTTTTTTAAACAATGATCTTGCAGTTTAAGCAGGTAATCATTATCGAGGTTCAAACGTTTCTCAGCAAACAAGGAGGCTTGGATATCTATAGCTCTTTTACCATTACCTTCTCGCCATTAAAGTCGAGTTCACCATTAAATCGAAAACCAAACCTTTGATAAAGGCGTAGAGCATGAATATTATTTTCAAATATACTCAAATAAATTCTCTTGCATTTATATAGCTCAGCAAGGTGCTGAATGAGGGCTTTAAGCATTTTCTTCCCTAATCCTTTTCCCTGATAGCGTTCGTCAATAAAAAATCGGTCAAGCCAGATTCGTCCATTTTTATTATCTTCATCATACTCTGGAAACAATCCATACATTGCAAAACCGACTAGATCTCCTTCATAGTAAAGCCCGACAGGTTTATAATAGTGACATTCTTTTGCATCCTCTAAACATACTTTTGTAGATTCAATATATGATAATTGATTCTCGCTGACATGTAGATCAAGAATTGCAGCACGATTATCATCAGTTACTGCTTTTATTTTTATACTCATACTACATTCTCCTTTTTTCTTATCCCGGTTAGGCTGCGGTTTATGGTGATGGCAGATGAAATCCTAATATTGCTAAATCTCAGCTTAAACTATATTCACGTCAAACAACATGTAGCCTATCAAATTAAGTACCTTTTCTTATTGTGCCTAACCAGGGGCATTCCCTGCATCCAAATGACTTGACTTTATAGAAAATGAATTAATTCAAAGCTGCAGCATCATTCTTTTTTTCTTTCCAAACCATTGTAAGACCAAGGCCGACAATCATAACGAAACCTGCAAAAAGGAAAGGATAATGAATGTTAAGATCAAATAGTATACCGCCTAGAGCAGGTCCAAATATATTTCCCAGACTGGTGTATGTGGAGTTCATGCCTGCTACGAAACCCTGCTGGTTACCGGCCATATTGGATAAATGAGCGGTTAAGGCCGGGCGTAGCAAATCGAACGCCAGAAAAATAAAACAAGTTACAAGCAAAACAGTTAAAAATCCTGACATAACAGTAGACACGAAAGCCAAGATCGCTCCGGTTATTAAGCACAGCTGAATCATTCTTTTCTCTCCAAGTTTGTTGACCAATTTCCCGAATAGTAAAACTTGAATAACTACCGCAACAATGGAACTTATCGTAATAATGGTTGCGATATCTTTTGGTGTGAAGCCAAATTTATGATCAGAAAACAAGCTGAATACCGTTTCATAAGCTGATAAACCAAAAGCCATTACAAAGACGATAATAAATGCAATGAAATAGACAGGATGAATGGATCTCTTCAAGTCTTTAATGAAATTTGATTCCTTTGTATGAGATGAGAGTTGATGGCGTTCTTCAATCGACAATGACTCTTTTAGTATAAAAACGGAAGTGACAGCTGCTATTAACGCGATGGCGGAGGCGAAGAAAAACGGCATGCGGATACCAAAGCCGGCAATAAATCCTCCCGCACCAGGCCCAATAATAAAGCCTGTGCTAATTGCAGCAGAAACATACCCCATAGCCTTTGACCTTTCCTTTAGGGTTGTAATATCAGCTACATATGCTGTTACCGCGGGCATGATAAAAGCCGCACTTATACCACCCAATATCCTCGAGAAATAAAATATTGAAACATGGGTCCCTAATCCGAAAATCAACTCAGATAAACTGAATATAAGCAACCCGAGAATAATCATTTTTTTTCTGCCAAATCGGTCAACCCACCTACCTGCAAAAGGTGACGCAATTAACTGAGAAATGGAAAAAGCCGCAACAAGATAACCCATTGTGCTGCCGGATAAATGCATGATTTTCATAAAAGAAGGCATAACTGGAATGATTAAACCGATACCAAGAAATACTACGAAGATGTTGCTTAATAGTATAATGAATATCGTTTTTTGCTCATTTATTGATTTTTTCATCTGAATTCCCCTTTAACTCAATTGAACCCTTTTTACCTATCCTTTTCGCTTGAAGCTTTTTTCAAGTACAATCAAATCATAAGGTATATGGTTACCGTATAGTCAAGGAGGTTTTTATGAGCGAAGATGTTAAGAAGTATTTCACAACAGGGGAGTTTTCGAAGCTCTGCCGTGTAAAAAAACAAACCTTATTTCATTATGATGAGATTGGTCTTTTCTCGCCGGAAATAAAAAAAGAAAATGGGTATAGATATTATTCCTATCATCAATTTGAGATTTTTCAAGTCATCAGTCTATTTAAAGAGCTTGGGGTTCCATTAAAAGAAATAAAGTGTCTAATAAAAGGAAAAACACCAGACAAGATCCTGCATGTTCTAAAAGAAAAGTCTATTGAGATTGATAAAAAAATAAATGAGCTTATGCAGTTGCAAACGATCTTACAAACAAAAGTGACGCTTACAGAACAAGCACTTGAGACTGATTTTTCCTCAATTTCTTTTGAGTATTTACATGAAGAAAAATTTATGTTAAGCCGAAAAACATTAAACTTACCGGAACGAAAATATGTGGCTGCCATTTCAGAACTCATTCATGAAGTTCAGCAATATGAATTAGATGAAGGATATCCGATAGGCGGAATCTTTGCACGGGAACAAATCTTAGAAAAAGACTTCTACAATTACAGTTACTTTTATATAAAAGTAAAAGATGGGGTAGAGAACATAAATTATCATGTGCGACCAAAAGGCCTGTATGCAGTTGGATATGAAATAGGCGGAAATACTGAAGAGGCATACCGGAGAATCATTGAGTTCATTGAAAGAAATGAAATGCAAATAGGGGAAAATGCATATGAGGAATATATGCTGGATGAGATGGTAGTTGACGGGTATGAAAATACATATGCCAAAATCCTCCTTCAAGTTAAGGAGGTGTAAGATTACGAGATTTTCATATGGAAAAATTGTTACTATTGTGTGCCCAAGAAGAATATAAACTGGTTTACTAAGCAGCCCACAAGCGAACTTCAAAACTGCACCATTGAGTAAAAAGCAATGTCAATCTTTATTCGCTGGTGTAATTATTACTAGTGAAAAGGGCAAGGAGAATAAAATGGACTTCAAAGGGGCTTAATCATGAAAATGAATTATAAAATGAAAGAAGTTCAAAGAAAATACCAAAATGGATTGTGAAACGCGGGGCTTGCTTGTTGGTGGGGGTTAAATATCAATAACAAGTTGGTAAAAGGTTAATGATGGTGCCAATTTTATTCATCTGTTATGTTTTATTTTTAAATCCTGAAATTATACTTGAAGAGCAATGTCCTATTAAGCCTTACAGCCAAAGGGGAGGACATTTTATTTATTTTTAAAGAGTGCATTAATTACTGAATTTAAAGACATAAGGAAAATAAAATAGTAATCTAGTATGAAAATTCAGTTATCTTCTAAAAAAGATATTGATATTTATTCCAACTCTGTGGTATTTAATTGTTGTCAATATTCTTAAAAGGAGTTGGAATAATGAACAAATTTTTCTTGGCTCTCTTTTTATTTGTAATCACTTCTGTTAGCACGGTTTCAACAGCAAATGCAGCTGTAATCGATCATGATAAAGTTGTGGGTTTTAGAGAGGTGGTGCCTACCACTGTTACTCAAAAAGCGGCGAAACGTTTTCAACCATATCTAAAGGTTTATAGCGGCTGTGTGCCTTTTCCTGCAGTAGATGCGCAAGGTAATACAAGTGGAGGTTTAGAGCCGACTGGAGCGCCGGAAGGACATTGCAGCAAAAATACTGGACAAGTATATTCACGTTCTGCATGGTACAATGGGGTTTGGGCAATCATGTATTCTTGGTATTTTCCTAAAGATGAAGCCTCTCCAAGCTTAGGTCACAGACATGACTGGGAAGGAATCGTTGTATGGATTGATAATCCAGCGAATCAAAATCCAAAGGTTTTATCAATTGCATATTCCGGACATGGAAAATTCACAAATGTAGCACCAAGCGGAACCAACATGAAAGATGGCACTCATCCTTTGATTGCCTATGACAGCACGTGGCCACTTAACCACGAATTGATGATGAGCGATCGTGTTGTAGGTGGAACTCAACCGTTGATCGGTTGGGATGATTTAACTCCTGCCGCAAGGAATGCATTAAATACAGCAGATTTCGGTAAAGCAAACGTTCCTTTTAATGATAGTAATTTCACCAACAATTTAAAGAAAGCTTGGTTTAAATAAAAATTCATAATTCTAAATTGAGAAGAGTCCTTACTAAAAGAAGGGCTCTTTTTTCTCCTTACTTCAAGACGACATTTATGGACCGAAAACAAAAGCAAAACTTAAATCCCTAATAAAAGAGAAGCCCTTCTTGTTATGAGAAGGACTTTCCACATATATAATATGATTTCTTAAATTTTGCTTTCTGCAAATTCTGCCTTAGTTTTTTGTTATTTACTTAAAATCAGCTAGAGACAAAGTTCATTCTATTCAAGTTTGTTCATTAACTCTGTGAATGAATCACAAACATAGCTAATGGAACTTTCCTTATCTTCATAAGCGATGTCATGATCCCAAAATACAATAGAAGGACTTTTGAGTCCTTTTCTAAAATCGAAGCAGATTTCATTGCCAAACACATCATCGGCAATCGTTTTTACTTTATCTGGCATTCTGCCGTCTCAATAACGATTAGAAACGTTAACTATATATGACTCACTTTCTTTATGGAAGCTATGTAAGTATCCAAATGCAATTCCTTCCCTATCTTCAAGATCAAAAGTTTCAGGAGAGGGGGTAGCACCAGAATAGGTGTTGACATATTCTAAATAATCTTTTGGGAACTTTACTTGTAACGTGTTTTCTACTTCAATAATTTCCTCGTTACTAACAGGATGCTCTCCGAAATCCCATTCAACCATATGAATCCCGCCTTGATCTGTAACATCCTTCTTTATGTAACAAGAGGATGTTGATTTTTCTAATCTTTAAATATATCTGGAATTTTTTCTCATCATATTAATAGCAATTCTCTAAATTGATTAGTTTCAATTGAGTTTTCATAGGGTTCTTCTTCCTAAAAGAGGTTTCAACAATTGCCACATCTTTTTTGATTAGAACACTTGTAGCATTTAACTCTATCTCAAAATCTTCATATATCCCTTCTGAAACCTTCTCAATGTAATCTATATACTCGTTGGCTTGATCTTCTGTAACGATGTTTTCAATAAAATCAGAGAAAATACTAATTTCTTCTGGCAATACTATTCCTAAATCACCAAATGGATCTTCTTCAAATTTATATGAATACTTCATATGTTATTTCACCTTAAATATTATTATTTATATAACGGATAAGCAGTTGCTATTGCTCCTTATTTAAATACATTTCTATTTTAATACCCAACCAAGAGATGCCCCTGAATTTAGTTGGCCGATTTGCTTTTTAGTTTGGTAAGCTTCATCAATAGCTTTTAATACATCTGTACGGTTCCACTCTCTAGGGAAGAAACTAGAATCAGCTATTTTTATCAACCTCAACCTTTGCCATATAAACTCCGTTTTTATCAGTTTTTTTTTTCCGTACCCTGAATAATTTTTCCGCCCGACGCTTTGTAAAGCTTTTCTCAAGTTGACCATTTGCGTCTTTAGTTCTTTATATTCTTTGACGCGGTCTGTAGCTTCAGATATAAGTGTTTTAGCTTCAAAGACTTTCATCATCATACCCTTTCATTTAATTATATATCAAAATATTACCATGGAAGAAAGAGGGAACGAACCTAAAATTAACTTGATTGATCATATCAAAGATAGCGAATAAAAAGTTTGCGGTTTTTTTGCGGTCTGAACACTTTTTGGAAATGTTAGAATATTACATAAAAAGACATAAAAGGAGGGGTCCTGTGAATCCGGTTTTATCATCGTCAGAAGTTGGCGTAAAGATCAATGAATGGTATAAAATGATACGTCAATTTAGTGTCCCGGATGCAGAGATTTTAAAGGCAGAGGTCGAGCAAGAAATCCAACGGATGGAGGAAGATGAGTATTTACTCATTTACTTCTCCCTAATGAAATTCCGTCATCAGCTCATGTTAGATTATTTGGAACCCGTAACAACACGTATAAGACCAACTATTGAGGAACTTCTTGAAAAAATTGAGACTTCAAATAAAGGCATATCTGGCCTGTTATCGTATTATTCTCTATTTTTCAGAGGGATGTACGAGTTTGATAAGAAGCAATACATGAAAGCTATCTACTATTATAGAGAAGCCGAAAAGCAGCTTATACATGTCCCAGATGAGATCGAAAGGGCAGAGTTTCATTTTAAGTTAGCTGAAGCATATTATGGTATGAAGCAAAGTCATGTGTCTATGCATCACGTTAAACAAGCATTGGATATTTATAATCAATATGAACTTTATAAGGTGCGAAAAGTTCAATGTATGTTTGTTATCTCAGGGAATTATACTGATTTTAAACATTACGAAAAAAGTCAGCCGCATCTTGAAAAGGCATTAGAGTTATCTAGGGAATTGAATAACAAAAGGTTGATTAGTTCTGCACTATATAATTTAGGCACTAATTTTGCTGACAGTGGTGATTACGAGCAGGCGGAAGTATACATAAAGCAAGCAGTGGAGATTACAGAAAAAGAAAAGCTCACAAACTTGCCACATTCTTTATTTTCTTATGCAAAAATCCTTTTTAAACAAGGAAAAATGAATGAGGCTATCCAAGTAAGTAAGAAAGGTTTGTCAGCAGCTCTTTATCAAGGTGATGAGCTTTTCGCAAAATTACAGGGATATTTAAAAGCTCTTTATGTCGATGCAGTGGACCAACAAGGTGTTAATCAAACAATAGAATACTTAGAAAAAAATAAGAACTATTCATATATTGAAGACATTGCCTGTGAGACCGCAGCTGCTTACGCAAACTCAAAAGAATTTGAAACATCCTATGTATATCATCAGAAAATGCTTGAGACTCAAACACAAATTCAAAGGGGAGAATGCCTGTATGACTTTTAAAAAGAAGGTATGCCTAATCCTGGGTTTGTCACTTGTTTTAGTGTGTGGTTTCGGATCCAACTTAACAGAAGATCAAACTCAAAACACATTTCATATTGCCTCTGATCGTTTTCAAACTTGATAATATTACATTCAACCTCCTTCAGAAATGGAGGTTTTTTTATTTGATATTAACAGAAACAATGGAATCAAATGCTACATAAATAGTATCCCCTTTTAAATCCTTGAGGCATAACCTTATTTTTTGGGGAGAGAAAAAGGCAATAGTGCACCGCAAATTAAAATTTTCGGTAGATCATAATAACTTTTGGCTTGGTATTAAGAATCTTGAATATATGCTAGGTAACGGAGAAAGTGACAGGTTGGGGCTGTCAAAGAAAACACCAGATTATTAAGAAGCAAAAGGTAAAGAAACTAAGTTGGAAAACTAAACTTTAAATTAATTCAGGCTGTGAGAAAAATCTCAACAGCCTTTTATAATTGTTTAGGAGCAAGTGGATTGATAGTATGGACAAATGGTATCTAAAAAAGGAAAGAGTTTTAAGCCTTTTCTTTTTATCTATTATGTATATGAGCAAATTTTCTGTGCCTTTCAACTTCTATTTCTTAATTATGTTTAATTTAACCAAGCACTTTTTAAAAGCTGTGAGCCAGATGTAATTTCATCAAAGTTGAGATGAGCAAAACCTAACTTTATAATTGGTTTATCAGGCATAGTGTTAACGAAATGAACGGAAGTAGGATATACTTTCACACCGTACTGCAAAGCACGCTGAATTAATTTCTCTTCTAGGCAATTCAGATGAACTCTCACTAATATATATAATCCGGACTGCTCGCCGATGATTGTCACATGATCCCCAAACTGCTGCTTTAAATTTGAAATTAAGTGTTGCATCTTGCGTTTATATACAATGCGCATACGCTTAATATGGCGAGTCCATTCACCAGCCTTTATAAATTCAGACATGGTTAGCTGATTAAGCAAAGAAGCAGTGTTTTCAAAATGAAGAAACCGTTTTTTATACTTATGCAAAATGGGCTGCGGCAAAACCATATAACTTATACGGATGCCGGGAAGAAAGGATTTTGAGAAATTCCCCAAATAGATCACTCGTTCTGATTGAATGGATGCAAGGGCGGGAAACGGCTGTTGCGTATAACGGAACTCACTATCATAATCATCTTCAATAATATATCCTTCTCTATTATTCGCCCAATTGATCAGTGTTTGACGATGCTGAATGGTCATGCTTACGCCGTAAGGGCTATGATGGGAAGGAGTCAGCATAGATTAATTTCTCTTTCAGTGCATTTAATTGAGAAAAGTCAGCTCCACTTTCATAAACAGGAAGCGTTTCTAAATGAAGTCCATGAAATTGAAAAGCTTCCCTGGCACCTTCATACCCCGGATTTTCAACTACAATTCCGTGAAATTCCTCTTTTAGAATGTGGCAAAGATATATTAGCATTTGTTGCGTACCACTGCCGATAATAATAGAATTAGCATCTGTTTTCACCCCACGTGATTCTAAAAGATAAGTGGCAATTTGCTCACGGAGGCTCATTTCTCCAAATGGTTCGCTGTACAGATAGCTTTTCTCTAATGACAAAACCTGATTGTATAATTTTCTCCATGTTTTCAGCGGAAAATGCTTTTGATCGACGGCTCCGGCGCGAAAATCAATCAGTATCGGTTGTGACGTTTCTGTTTTATCAGCTCGTACCTCAGCATTTTCTTGTCTTAAAAGGGGTCCTACTTCATTTGCAAAATACCCTTTACGTGATTCTCCGCGAATGTATCCCTCTGCTAAAAGAAGATCGTAGGCCATTAGCGTTGTATTGCGGCTTACCTGCAGGGAATTGGCCAGTTCTCGAATGGATGGCAGCTGCTCATTTACTTTTATATTTCCATGCTCGATTAATGCCTTAAATTGCTCGTAAATTTGTTTGTATTTCGGAGTGTCGCTTTTGAAAGCGAAAATCATGCTTTTCATTTGTTTTTCTCCTCTGACATGTATATTTAACTAAAACTGTACCTTTTAAAATGTCAGTTGTTATTTTATCCTAAAAGTACTTTGTCAATCCATTGAAAATAAAGACATATGGTTAGTTAAAGAATATTTATTTGGGGGAAATTTCAAAATGAAAAATCTAAATGTTGCTATTCCTACACCTTTTAATGAGGATGAAAGTCTATTTTTAGAAGGATTTGATACTATTGTTGATCATTTAAAAAACAACGGTATCAATTCATTACTAATATGCGGTACTACTGGTGAACAACATTCACTGAGCATAGATGAACGTATTCAGATCATTGAGTATTTCAGTCAGCGAAAATCCGATGATATCGAACTTATGTTTGGTGTTTCAGCTACGAGAACAAGTGATGCCATAAAACTAATTGAAAAAATTGAGAAAACTCATATTCATTCAATATTAATTGGTTTTCCGCCTTATATAAGACCTACACAAAAGCAAGCTATTTATTATGTTGACGAACTTCTTAGTCATACATCTAAAGAGGTTGCGCTTTATAATAACCCTACCAGGACTGGTTTTAATTTGAGTGAGAAAGCACTTAATGATTTACTAAGCCGACATTCAAATATAAGGGGACTTAAAGAAGGAGGCGATGTTCATCGGCATAAACAAACAGACTTCCCTAATAATTTTATTATGTTTGCAGCTGGAGATGTAAACCTTCCAGAAATGATTAAAAATGGATGTAATGGTCTATCAAGCTTGGTTGGAAATGTTTATCCTGATGAGATCAAAGTAATTTTCAATGACTTATTAGAAAATAAACATGTAGATTTAAATAGATTAAACGAACTTATAAATGAAGTTATAAACGATCACACTCTTATTAATATAAAAACTCACTATAAAAATATTGGTTTCAAAATAGGAGATTGTCGATCACCGATCATAAAAATGTAAGATGGCGCCTTAGTTTGTTACAGAAAGGACTAACTTTGAGAAAGTGGAAGGAAGAACAGTGGAGTAAATATTTATGGCTGTCGAGAAAAAACTCGACAGCATACTCTATATTGTGTGGTTTTTATCTTTACCTAAATTTAATGAGGTACTAGAAGGGTTTGTTAATATGCAGTCTAAAACTTTTTTAGTATATGGCATAAAGTAATTAAGTATTAACCCTGCTAAACAAACGGTCAATAAAGTCCCTATACCAATTGGTCCATTCGAAATTATTGCCATTATCAAGAATATTAGGTAAATGAGTGTTCTTGCAAAAAATAGATTTGTTCTGGTTAATTCTTGTATGATTAAAGTTATTCGATCAATTGGAATTGGCGCAAAATTGGTGTATAAATATGTTGCAGTTCCTATTCCTATTACAACTAGCCCGATTCCGAAACAAACAATTTTGCTATACCATTGTTCAGGTGTTATTAAATCCTGCAATAAAAAAAGCCACATATCAATGCCAATTCCTGTTATAAATGCTGTTAACATCCCCAAAATTTCTGGTCGTTGTCTCTTTAAAATTGAATTGAAGCAAATCAGTATTAAGGCTAATATAATTTCCCAACTTCCCACAGTAAGTCCCACAATTGTGGACAGTCCAACCAATAGAGCATCAAAAGGTGAAGTGCCAAGGTTTGATTGAATCGTGAAAGAATGCCGAGGGTTAAGATTAAAATTCCTAATATATAAAACAAATATTTCATTGTACTCAGCCTCTTTTTTTATTATTTTTTGTTGTATTTACAACAAAGTTAATTATATTCAATATATGTCATTTATATTGTATTTGCAACAAAAATAACTTTAAGGGGGTAATGATGAAGGAAATTCTTCGTGAAATTGGAATGATTGCAAGGGCGTTAGATTCCATAAGTAATATCGAATTTAAAGAACATGACCTTACCAAAGGGCAGTATTTGTATCTTGTACGAATATGTGAAAACCCAGGAATCATCCAAGAAAAACTAGTTGAAATGATCAAAGTAGACAGAACGACAGCGTCTCGTGCGATTAAAAAACTTGAAATGAACAGTTTTATTGAAAAGAAAGATGATGAACATAACAAAAAAATAAAAAAACTCTTTCCAACTGAGAAGGGGAAAAATGTATTTCCATTTATAAAAAGTGAAAATGAGCATTCAAATCGTGTTGCTTTAGCGGGATTTTCTGAAAAAGAAGCAGAGTCTATTTTCAATTTTCTTCAAAGAATAAGAAAATATATAGAAAAAGATTGGGAATATGTTAAGAAGGGAAACAAAAGAAGTTATTTATAAAGAAGGAGCTTTATAAAAGTGAACATTCTAATTAAAAAGTGCAATCATGAAGATTTAAACATACTACAAGAAATAAGTATTGAAACGTTCAACGACACATTTAAAGATCAGAATTCACCTGAAAATATGAAAGCCTATTTAGAAAAAGCTTTTAACTCTAAACAACTTCAATTGGAGTTATCCAATTCTTGGTCACAATTCTATTTTGTTTTTTTAGATAATGAAGTAGCTGGATATTTAAAGGTCAATACAAATGATGCTCAGTCGGAAGAGATGGGTGAAGAATCACTTGAAATCGAAAGGATTTATATAAAGAAGAAATTCCAAAAACATGGTCTGGGTAAACATCTGTTTAATAAAGCTGTGGATATTGCACTGGAATGTAATAAAAAGAAAATTTGGCTAGGTGTTTGGGAAAAAAATGAAAATGCCATTGCTTTTTATGAAAAGATGGGATTTATTAAAACAGGAGCGCACTCATTTTATATGGGCGATGAAGAACAAACTGATTTCATCATGATCAAGACACTGATATAAATTTTTACAAGGGGGATGGATAGTTATGTATATTCCGAAATACTATAAGGTAACAAATATTAATGAGATTTGGGACTTTGTTAAAGAAAACTCTTTTGGCACAATTGTGACAACAAGAAAAGGGAAACCCATTGCTACTCATTTACCATTGCAGCTAGTGCAAGAAGGAGATACTTACTTTATAACGGGGCATATCGCTTATGGGAATCCTCAATGGAGAACATTTGAAACCAGTGAAGATGTACTGGTGATGTTTCAGGGACCACACGCTTATATCTCTTCTTCTTGGTATAAACAGGAAAATGTGCCAACATGGAATTATCAAGCTGTACATGTATATGGTACAGCTAGCATTTTAAACGAAGAAGAGTTAAAACAAGACTTAACATCGTTGCTACAAAAATATGAAAAACATCGTGAAAATCCGGTTTTATGGGATAGGCTTTCTCCTCAATTATTAGAACAAGAATTGAAAGGTATTGTTGGTTTTAAGATTAGAGTACAAGAAATTCAAGCTGCCAATAAATTAAGCCAAAATCGTAATGAAGAGGACTATCAGAACATCGTAAATAAACTCTATGAAGAAAAAGGATATAAATTCTCAACAAATGGCGCAACTGATGGAGAGCAAGTTCAAAAAGGAAAATTAAATGCTATTTTTATAATTTAAGATTTTTCTTTACAAGAATTAGTTTTGTTG
>NZ_JBVYHZ010000001.1:0-10788 GCF_056033885.1 Bacillus sp. FAU18 | reverse complement strand
CTGTTGCGGATAACCCGAACCAGCCGCTTTCCAGCCTGTCATTTGTCACTGAAACAGAAAAAGTGCAACCGCTTCTTAAGGCATGGAAGGGCAAATCGCTGCCTGTGCCGACAGACGAAACAGTTACATCAACTATCGAAGAGACTGTCCAGCGCCACAAAGACCGCCGGCTGTCACATACAACGGCCAGTCTTGGACGTACGGCGAGCTGAATGCGAAGGCAAATCGTCTTGCGCGGATTCGGGTGAACTGGTGCTATAAACCAGGATGACCGCGTCGGCATTCTCACGAAGCCGTCGCTTGAAATGTCCGCCGCGGTGCTCGGTGTCTTCGGGGCGGGAGCGGCGTTTGTGCCGATTGATCCTGACTACCCGCATCAGCGGATTGAATATATTTTACAGGACAGCGGCGCAAAGCTTCTCTTGAAGCAAGAGGGGAATTCAGTGCCGGACAGCTATACGGGAGATGTCATTCTTCTCGACGGAAGCCGCACGATTCTCGACCTACAACTTGATGAAAACGACGAGGGAAATCCAGAGACGGCTGTAACCGCGGAGAACTTGGCGTACATGATTTACACGTCTGGAACGACCGGACAGCCGAAGGGTGTCATGGTCGAGCACCATGCGCTTGTGAACCTGTGCTTCTGGCACCACGACGCGTTCAGCATGACGGCGGAGGACCGCAGTGCGAAGTACGCAGGCTTTGGATTTCAAATTGAAATTTGGGAGATGTTCCCGACCTGGACGATCGGTGCCGAACTTCACGTCATTGATGAAGCGATCCGCCTCGATAAAGTCCGCCTGAACGATTATTTTGAAACGAACGGCATAACGATCACGTTCCTGCCGACACAGCTTGCGGAACAGTTCATGAGGGCTTGAGAACACATCGCTACGCGTATTGCTCGCCGGCGAAGACGAGCTGAAACCCACAGTGAAAATGGCGTGCGCCGCTTCGTCAATAACTACGGGCCGACAGAAAATACGGTCGTTGCACAACAAGCGCAGAAATCCATCCGGAGGAAGGCTCGCTTTCCATCGGACGGGCGATCGCCAATACGAAGTTGTACGCATCCTCGGCGAGGGCAATCAGGTGCAGCCGGAAGGCGTAGCCGGAGAGCTTTGCGTGGCGGGGCGCGGATTGGCACGCGGCTATCTGAATATTGAAGACGAAACCGCGAAGCGGTTTGTTGCTGATCCGTTTGTGCCGGGTGAGCCCCTGCCCCGTACCGGCGATTTGGTGAAATGAACGGCAGGGTAGGACATTGAGTACATGGGCCGGATGGACACGAAGTTTTTGGTCCGCGGCTACCGGATCGAGCTCTCAGAAATTGAAGTCCAGCTCGCCCAGCTTTCTGAGGTGCAGGATGCGGCGGTGACAGCTGTCAAAGATAAAGGCGGCAACACCGAGCGATCGCGGCGTATGTCACACCGGAAACAGCTGACATAGAAGCACTGAAATCAGCACTGAAGGAAACTCCTGCCGAGGATTACATCTGAGTCCGGCATTCTGGGTGACGCTGAACGAGCTTCCGGTTACGGCAAACGGCAAAGTGGACCGCAAAGCCTTGCCTGAGCCGGACATCGAAGCGGGAAGCGGAGAATACAAAGCGCCGACGACCGACATGGAAGAGCTGCTTGCCGGCATCTGGGAGGACGTGCTTGGAATGTCTGAAGTCGGTGTCACCGACAATTTCTTCTCGCTTGGCGAAGATATCATCAAAGGAATTCAAATGGCGAGCCGCTTCAACCAGCACGGCTGGAAGCTGGAAATGAGAAGATCTTCTCCAGCATCCGACGATCGAAGAGCTTACCCAATATGTAGAGCGTGCCGAAGGCAAACAGGCAGACCAAGGCCCGGTGGAGGGCGAAGTCATCCTGACGCCGATCCAGCGCTGGTTCTTTGAAAAGAACTTCACGAACAAGCACCACTGGAACCAATCGGTGATGCTTCACGCCAAGAAGGGCTTTGATCCTGAACGGGTGGAGAAAACATTGCAGGCGCTGATCGAGCATCATGACGCGCTCCGTATGATCTACCGTGAGGGACAGGAAGACGTCATTCAATACAACAGAGATCTTGAAGCTGCTTCAGCTCAATTGGAGGTCATCCAGATTGAGGGCCAAGCTGCAGATTACGAAGACCGTATAGAGAGAGAAGCGGAGCGTTTGCAAAGCAGCATCGACTTGCAGGAAGGCGGCTTGTTAAAAGCAGGCTTGTTCCAAGCGGAAGACGGAGACCACTTGCTTCTTGCCATTCATCACTTAGTGGTTGACGGCGTGTCGTGGCGGATTCTACTGGAGGATTTCGCCGCAGTATATACACAGCTTGAGCAAGGCAATGAACCGGTTCTCCCGCAGAAAACACATTCATTTGCAGAGTATGCAGAGAGATTGCAAGACTACGCGAACTCCAAAGCTTTTTTGAAAGAAAAAGAGTATTGGAGACAGCTTGAAGAACAAGCAGTCGCGGCAAAGCTTCCGAAAGACCGCGAATCTGGTGATCAGCGAATGAAACATACAAAGACAATTGAATTCTCGCTGACTGCTGAAGAGACAGAACAGCTCACCACAAAGGTGCATGAGGCATATCACACAGAAATGAATGATATTTTGCTGACGGCATTCGGATTGGCAATGAAGGAGTGGACGGGTCAAGATCGAGTAAGTGTTCATTTAGAGGGGCATGGACGTGAAGAAATCATAGAAGACCTGACCATTTCCCGCACAGTCGGCTGGTTTACAAGTATGTACCCAATGGTGCTCGATATGAAGCATGCGGATGATCTGGGCTACCAGCTGAAGCAAATGAAAGAAGATATCAGACATGTGCCGAATAAGGGAGTCGGATACGGCATTCTGCGCTATCTGACGGCACCGGAACATAAAGAAGATGTGGCGTTCTCGATTCAGCCGGATGTCAGCTTCAACTATTTAGGTCAGTTTGACGAAATGTCGGATGCAGGTTTGTTTACGAGATCAGAGCTGCCATCAGGACAGTCATTAAGCCCTGAAACAGAAAAACCGAATGCGCTGGATGTTGTTGGATATATCGAAAACGGAAAACTGACGATGTCACTGGCCTATCATTCTCTTGAATTTCATGAAAAAACAGTACAAACATTCAGTGACAGCTTTAAAGCGCATCTTCTCAGAATCATTGAACATTGCCTATCTCAAGACGGTACGGAACTGACCCCGAGTGATCTTGGTGACGACGATTTGACGCTGGATGAGCTGGATAAATTAATGGAAATTTTCTAATAGAGGTGGCATATGAGCAAAAAATCGATTCAAAAGGTGTACGCACTGACACCAATGCAGGAGGGAATGCTGTATCATGCGATGCTTGATCCGCATTCTTCCTCGTACTTCACACAATTAGAGCTTGGGATTCACGGCGCTTTTGATCTTGAAATCTTTGAGAAAAGCGTCAATGAACTGATTCGGTCATACGATATTCTCCGTACGGTATTTGTGCATCAGCAGCTGCAAAAACCGCGTCAGGTCGTGTTAGCGGAACGCAAAACAAAGGTGCATTATGAGGATATCAGTCATGCAGACGAGAACCGCCAGAAAGAGCACATTGAGCGTTACAAACAAGACGTTCAGCGCCAAGGCTTTAACCTGGCAAAAGACATATTGTTCAAGGTAGCGGTTTTCCGCCTTGATGCAGATCAGCTGTATCTTGTCTGGAGCAATCATCATATTATGATGGACGGCTGGAGCATGGGCGTCCTCATGAAAAGCCTGTTCCAAAACTATGAAGCGCTCAGAGCAGGCAGGACACCGGCAAACGGTCAGGGCAAGCCTTATTCCGATTACATCAAGTGGCTTGGAAAACAGGACAATGAAGAAGCGGAGAGCTACTGGAGCGAGCGCTTGGCGGGTTTTGAACAGCCAAGCGTGCTCCCGGGCCGCCTGCCTGTAAAAAAAGACGAATACGTCAATAAAGAATATTCCTTTACATGGGACGAAACATTGGTTGCCCGTATTCAGCAAACCGCAAATCTCCATCAAGTGACAGGGCCTAACCTATTTCAGGCCGTTTGGGGCATTGTTCTCAGCAAATACAACTTTACGGATGATGTTGTCTTCGGAACGGTCGTCTCAGGAAGGCCGTCTGAAATCAACGGAATTGAAACGATGGCGGGGCTGTTTATCAACACCATTCCGGTGCGGGTGAAAGTTGAACGAGATGCTGCATTCGCTGATATTTTCACAGCTGTTCAGCAGCATGCAGTAGAGGCAGAGCGTTACGATTACGTGCCGCTCTATGAGATTCAAAAACGCTCAGCCCTTGATGGCAATCTCTTAAACCATCTGGTCGCGTTTGAAAATTATCCGCTTGATCAAGAGCTTGAAAACGGCAGCATGGAAGACCGCCTCGGGTTTTCGATTAAGGTAGAAAGCGCATTTGAACAAACGAGCTTCGATTTCAACCTGATTGTGTATCCAGGCAAAACATGGACCGTCAAAATTAAATATAACGGAGCCGCCTTTGATTCCGCTTTTATCGAACGGACAGCGGAGCACCTTACCCGCATGATGGAAGCAGCTGTCGATCAGCCGGCCGCTTTTGTGCGTGAGTACGGGCTTGTTGGAGACCAAGAGCAGCGGCAAATTGTCGAGGTGTTTAACAGCACGAAAGCCGAATTCCCTGAAGGAATGGCTGTTCACCAAGTGTTTGAAGAGCAAGCGAAACGGACGCCGGCGAGCACTGCCGTCGTATATGAAGGAACCGAGCTGACGTACCGCGAGTTGAATGCAGCGGCTAACCGTCTGGCGAGAAAGCTTGTCGAACAAGGGCTTCAAAAAGGGGAAACAGCAGCGATTATGAACGACCGCTCAGTAGAAACCGTTGTCGGCATGCTGGCTGTGTTAAAAGCAGGCGCCGCATATGTGCCGCTTGATCCAGCGCTTCCTGGGGATCGTCTTCGTTTCATGGCAGAGGACAGCTCTGTTCGAATGGTTTTGACCGGAAATTCTTATACAGGGCAGGCACATCAGCTGCAGGTGCCGGTTCTTACACTGGACATAGGCTTTGAAGAGAGTGAAGCGGCTGACAATCTCAACCTGCCATCCGCCCCGTCTGATTTGGCGTACATCATGTACACATCCGGTTCAACGGGCAAACCGAAAGGCGTCATGATCGAACATAAAAGCATTCTGCGCCTCGTCAAAAATGCCGGGTACGTTCCTGTTACTGAAGAGGACCGCATGGCGCAAACGGGAGCTGTCAGCTTTGATGCCGGAACGTTTGAGGTATTCGGCGCACTGCTGAATGGCGCAGCGCTTTATCCGGTCAAAAAAGAGACGCTGCTTGATGCGAAACAATTTGCTGCATTTCTGCGTGAGCAAAGAATCTCGACGATGTGGCTGACGTCACCTTTATTCAACCAGCTTGCCGCAAAGGATGCTGGTATGTTCGGCACACTGCGCCATTTAATCATCGGCGGAGACGCACTTGTCCCGCATATAGTCAGCAAAGTAAAACAGGCATCGCCGTCACTTTCATTGTGGAACGGATACGGCCCGACAGAAAACACGACGTTTTCAACCAGTTTTCTGATCGACCGTGAGTATGGCGGCTCTATCCCAATCGGGAAGCCGATCGGAAATTCCACTGCCTACATCCTGGATGAGCAGCAATGTCTGCAGCCAATCGGCGCGCCTGGTGAGCTTTGCGTAGGCGGAATCGGTGTAGCGCGAGGATATGTGAATCTCCCTGAGCTGACGGAGAAGCAATTTCTCGAAGACCCGTTCAGACCGGGTGAGAGAATTTATCGCACTGGTGACTTGGCAAGATGGCTGCCGGACGGCAATATCGAATTTTTAGGCAGAATCGACAACCAAGTGAAGGTGCGCGGCTTCCGAATTGAGCTTGGCGAAATTGAAACAAAACTGAACATGGCTGAGCATGTGACAGAAGCTGCGGTGATCATCCGCAAGAACAAAGCGGATGAAAATGAAATTTGCGCGTACTTCACGGCGGATCGTGAAGTGCCTGTGAGTGAGCTGAGAAAAACACTGTCTCAGTCTTTGCCTGACTATATGGTCCCTGCCCACCTGATTCAAATGGAAAGTCTGCCGCTCACGCCAAACGGGAAAATCAACAAAAAGGAACTGCCTGCACCGCAATCAGAAGCCGTGCAGCCGGAATACGCAGCACCAGAAACAGAGAGTGAAAAGAAATTAGCGGAGATCTGGGAAGGAATACTCGGCGTCAGAGCAGGCGTTACCGATAACTTCTTTATGATCGGCGGTCATTCTTTGAAAGCGATGATGATGACGGCGAAAATCCAAGAGCATTTTCATAAGGAAGTTCCGATAAAAGTGCTTTTTGAAAAGCCGACTATTCAAGAACTGGCACTGTATTTGGAAGAGAACGAGAGCAAGGAGGAGCAGACGTTTGAACCGATCAGGCAAGCACCTTATCAGCAGCATTATCCTGTATCCCCGGCCCAGCGGAGAATGTATATCCTCAATCAGCTTGGACAAGCAAACACAAGCTACAACGTCCCCGCTGTACTTCTGCTGGAGGGAGAAGTAGATAAAGACCGGCTTGAAAACGCGATACAGCAATTAATCAATCGGCACGAAATCCTCCGTACATCGTTTGACATGATCGACGGAGAGGTTGTGCAAACCGTTCATAAAAACATATCGTTCCAGCTGGAGGCTGCCAAGGGACAGGAAGAAGACGCGGAAGAGATAATCAAAGCATTTGTTCAGCCGTTTGAATTAAACCGCGCGCCGCTCGTCCGTTCGAAGCTTGTCCAGCTGGAAGAAAAACGCCACCTGCTGCTCATTGATATGCATCATATTATTACTGACGGCAGTTCAACAGGCATTCTAATCGGTGATCTTGCCAAAATATATCAAGGCGCAGATCTGGAACTGCCACAAATTCACTATAAAGATTATGCAGTTTGGCACAAAGAACAAACTGATAATCAAAAAGATGAGGAATACTGGCTCGATGTCTTTAAAGGCGAATTGCCAATACTGGATCTTCCCGCGGATTTCGAGCGGCCTGCTGAACGGAGCTTTGCGGGAGAGCGCGTGATGTTTGGGCTTGATAAGCAAATCACGGCTCAAATCAAATCGCTCATGGCAGAAACAGATACGACAATGTACATGTTTTTGCTGGCGGCGTTCAATGTACTCCTTTCCAAGTACGCGTCACAGGATGATATCATTGTCGGCTCGCCGACAGCTGGCAGAACACATCCTGATCTGCAAGGTGTGCCGGGTATGTTTGTCAACACGGTGGCACTCAGAACGGCACCAGCGGGGGATAAAACCTTCGCGCAATTCCTTGAAGAGGTCAAAACAGCCAGCCTTCAAGCATTCGAGCACCAGAGCTATCCGCTTGAGGAGCTGATTGAAAAGCTTCCGCTTACAAGGGATACAAGCAGAAGTCCGCTGTTCAGCGTGATGTTCAACATGCAGAATATGGAGATTCCTTCATTAAGATTAGGAGATTTGAAGATTTCCTCGTATTCCATGCTTCATCATGTTGCGAAATTTGATCTTTCCTTGGAAGCGGTCGAGCGTGAAGAGGATATCGGCCTAAGCTTTGACTATGCGACTGCCTTGTTTAAGGACGAGACGATCCGCCGCTGGAGCCGCCACTTTGTCAATATCATCAAAGCGGCCGCGGCTAATCCGAACGTTCGGCTGTCTGATGTAGATCTGCTTTCATCTGCAGAAACGGCTGCTTTGCTAGAAGAAAGACATATGACTCAAATTACCGAAGCAACCTTTGCCGCTCTTTTTGAAAAACAGGCCCAGCAAACACCTGACCATCCTGCGGTGAAGGCTGGCGGAAATCTGTTGACCTATCGCGAGCTTGATGAACAGGCGAACCAGCTGGCGCATCATCTTCGTGCCCAAGGGGCCGGAAATGAAGACATTGTCGCGATTGTTATGGACCGGTCAGCTGAAGTTATGGTATCCATTCTCGGTGTCATGAAGGCGGGGGCAGCTTTCCTTCCGATTGATCCTGATACACCTGAAGAACGAATCCGTTATTCATTAGAGGACAGCGGAGCAAAAATTGCGGTCGTGAATGAAAGAAACATGACGGCTATTGGGCAATATGAAGGGACAATCGTCAGCCTTGATGACGATAAGTGGAGAAATGAAAGCAAGGAGCGCCCATCATCGATTTCCGGGTCTCGCAATCTTGCATATGTCATTTACACCTCTGGTACTACCGGAAAGCCGAAGGGCGTGCAGATTGAGCATCGCAATCTGACAAACTATGTCTCTTGGTTTAGTGAAGAGGCGAGCCTGAAGGAAAACGATATGTAACCGTATTGCTTTCATCTTACGCATTTGACCTTGGCTATACGAGCATGTTCCCCGTACTTCTTGGCGGGGGCGAGCTCCATATCGTACAGAAGGAAACCTATACGGCGCCGGATGAAATAGCGCACTATATCAAGGAGCATGGGATCACATATATCAAACTGACACCGTCTCTGTTCCATACAATAGTGAACTCAGCCAGTTTTGCAAAAGATGCGAACTTTGAATCCTTGCGCTTGATCGTCTTGGGAGGAGAAAAAATCATCCCAAATCACGTCCTTGCCTTCCGTAAGATGTATGGACACACGAATTTATCGATCCCCCCGGCCCCCCCCCCCCAACAATCGGCGCCATCGCCGGGCGGGTTGATCTGTCTGAGCCGGATGCATTTGCGAACCGCCCGACAATCGGACGGCCGATTGCGAATGCCGGCGCGCTTGTCTTAAATGAAGCATTGAAGCTTGTGCCGCCGGGAGCGAGCGGACATCTCTATATCACGGGACAGGGGCTTGCGAGAGGGTATCTCAACAGGCCTCAGCTGACAGCCGAGAGATTTGTGGAAAATCCATATTCGCCGGGCAGTCTCATGTACAAAACCGGAGATGTCGTACGAAAACTTTCTGACGGTACGCTTGCATTTATCGGCCGGGCTGATGATCAGGTGAAAAACCGCGGCTACCGCATTGAGCCGAAAGAAATTGAAACGGTCATGCTCAGCCTCAGCAGAATTCAAGAAGTGGTTGTATTAGCGGTTTCCGAGGGCGGCCTCAAGAGCTTTGCGCGTATTATACGTCGGATCAAGCTATTGAAAAAGCAGAGCTCCGGAACCAGCTTTCCCTAACACTGCCGTCTCATATGATTCCTGCTTTCTTTGTGCAGGTTGACGCGATTCCGCTGACGGCAAACGGAAAAACCGACAGAAACGCTTTGCCGAAGCCGAAAACTCGCGGCACAATCCGGAGGCAAGGCCTTGGCCGCACCGGAGACAGCGCTTGAAGAAAGCTTATACCGCATTTGGCAGAAAACGCTTGGCATAGAAGCCATCGGCATTGACGACAATTTTTTCGATTTAGGCGGCCATTCATTAAAAGGGATGATGCTGATTGCCAACATTCAGGCGGAATTGGAGAAAAGCGTACCGCTTAAAGCACTGTTCGAGCAGCCGACTGTTCGCCAGCTGGCGGCTTATATGGAGGCGTCTGCCGTTTCAGGCGGCCATCAAGTCCTCAAACCGGCTGACAAGCAGGATATGTATCCATTGTCATCCGCACAGAAACGGATGTACGTGCTCAATCAGCTTGACCGCCAGACGATAAGCTACAACATGCCATCTGTTTTTCTAATGGAAGGCGAGCTTGATATTTCGCGCCTGCGCGACTCACTCAATCAGCTTGTGAATCGTCACGAATCATTGCGGACGTCATTTATGGAAGCTAATGGTGGACCTGTTCAGCGCATCATTGAGAAGGCGGAGGTTGATCTTCATCTGTTTGAAGCCAAAGAAGACGAAGCGGACCAAAAGATTAAGGAATTTATCCGGCCATTCGACTTAAACGACGCACCGCTCATTCGCGCAGCTTTGCTTCGAATAGAAGCGAAAAAACATTTGCTGCTTTTAGATATGCATCATATCATCGCAGACGGCGTCTCAAGAGGCATTTTTGTAAAAGAATTGGCGCTGCTTTACAAAGGAGAGCAGCTTCCGGAGCCGGCGCTTCATTATAAAGATTTCGCCGTTTGGCAAAATGAAGCTGAGCAAAAAGAACGGTTTAAGGAGCATGAGGCGTACTGGCTGTCGGTTCTTTCAGGAGAGCTGCCAGAGCTTGATCTCCCGCTCGATTACGCCCGTCCGCCTGTGCAAAGCTTTAAAGGAGATACGATCCGTTTCCGTACGGAAAGTGAGACGGCAAAGGCGGTAGAAAAACTGCTTACGGAAACCGGAACGACCTTGCACATGGTGCTCCATGCTGTTTTCCACGTCTTTTTAAGTAAAATTTCCGGACAGCGGGATATCGTCATCGGCTCCGTTACTGCCGGCCGGACGAATGCTGATATTCAGGACATGCCGGGAATGTTCGTCAATACACTTGCCCTGAGAATGGAAGCGAAAGAACAGCAAACATTTGCGGAGCTTTTGGAGCAAGCAAAGCAGACGAACCTGTCAGCGCTTGAGCATCAGGAGTATCCGTTTGAAGATCTGGTTAATCAGCTTGATCTCCCTCGGGATATGAGCCGAAACCCATTGTTTAATGTGATGGTGACGACAGAAAACCCTGATAAAGAACAGCTTGCATTGCAAAATCTGAGCATTTCACCTTATGAGGCTCATCAGGGAACTTCTAAGTTTGATCTGACACTGGGCGGATTTACCGATGAAAATGGCATTGGCTTGCAGCTCGAATATGCGACAGATCTGTTTGCGAAAGAAACAGCTGAAAAATGGAGCGAATACGTTCTGCGGCTACTAAAG